>NZ_JBIDFE010000011.1:61155-92619 GCF_046635605.1 Gilliamella sp. BG3 | reverse complement strand
ACCAATGTTAGTGCCCATTCAGCATACGGAATACCTGATGTAGGTAAGCAAATTACCCTAGCTAAGACCTACCAAATAGCACCAAAATCAGAGTTATGTTATGTCAAACCAAATAGCATAATTATTTATCCTGAATATCAATGGGGTAAGCCTGGTGATAATCCAGATTTGAATTATCGAATGTATTGGAATTCGCCAGATGGGCGAACACGATCAAAAGGTGGTGGAGGTTATACTCAAGATTATGTACCAAATTATGGTTTTAGGATTAAACCAGTCGTATCTTCAAAAACATTTCCTACAACAGGCTTTCCTGGGGCTAAATTTCAGTTAGTGATGACTGGTGCACAAACGGATTACGATTATCAATTAATTAACAACCCTGGTGATGGGGTTGTTGTTGATAAGAATGGTATGGTTAAATTAATAAGTAAACCATCAGGAACTGTCACTATAAGGGCTGTGTTAAAAAGAGATGCATCTGTTATGCATGAGTATAGTTTTACACCAATTTCAGTTTGGGCAAAACCTCAAGGCGATTTTAAAGGAGATAGAGCAAGTGGATGGCAACGATGTGGTGGTATTAATAAGCTTCTAAGCGTTAATGAGTTAACAAATGCTCCCACTACTACTATAGAGATCGATCCTGCTATTTTCTGGGGAGGGATTTTTACACGAGCAATTGATGGTTCATTATTTAGTGAGTGGGGATTTATCAATCAAAGATCTTATCCTGATTCTCAGTGGCGTGGCGGTGTTTATTGGACACGAGATCGAGAATCTTCTTCTAAACAATATCATGTATATTCTGATTCTGGGCATATAGGCACGGGAAATGACTCTTGGAATAACTATGTTGCATGTAAGGGGTAATTTTATTGTGTAACTTTTTTCTTTATAAAGTTGAGTGTATTGCTTTATTTGTGTAATAAAACCGTATTTATAATACTAAAATTAAAACATTTTTTAGTTGATGGAATATATTATTCATTAACTCAATTTTTAACTGGTGTAGTAGTGCTTTATCGTTATTCCATCAGTTAAAAATTTAGAATTAAAAACAATGTAACTACAATTTAAAGTGCAGTTCCTTTAGTTGGAATGAAAAAATCTTTGATATAAACATCTTCTATTTCTAATAACTTTATTTTTTTATCTATTCCACCAGCATAACCTGTTAAATTACCGTTTGCGCCGATAACTCGGTGGCAAGGAATAATGATTGATATGGGATTATGACCAACAGCCCCGCCTACGGCTTGGCTAGACATGTTTGCTTTGTTTGTTTTAATGGCGATCTGTTTTGCGATATCGCCGTAAGTAATGACCTGACCATATGGAATTTTGCATAAAATTTCCCATACTAAGATTCGAAAAGGCGTGCCATTTGGCGCAAGTTCTAATTGGTATGGATTCGGTCTTTTTCCTGAAAAATAATCGTCAAGCCATTTTTTTGTTGAGTTAAAAATAGGTAAATTAGATTTTTCTTCTGTTCGTGTATTGAGTGTGTGACCAAAATATTTTTCACCTTCAATCCAAGCCCCAACGAGCTTATTTTGTTGACTGGCTAGGGTTATTAGTCCCACTGGAGATGAATAATTGCATAAATAAAACATATTGGCCTTTTAGTAACATTTAATAAATACACTATTAAATTATGCTTGTTTATGGCGATAAATACTACAAATTTATCGATTAATATTATGAGCTAATAGTAAATGTGGAATATGGCTCATTGGTGAGCCATATATTTTGAAGTTATTTTGCTTGATTTTTGCCTTTTTCGACGTAGCTCATATCTCCAAGGCTTTCAACAATAAATTTACCATCGTCGGTGTAACGAATTTTAGTAACACTTGCGTTACCTAACCCAGCTGTTATTGGTTTATCTTGCCACTCTTGAACCATAGCCATAATTGCTAAACCGTGAGATACTACAAGTACGTTGCCACCACCTTGTGATTTGGCTGATTCAGCTATGGCTTTTAATGATGCTTGCATACGATTTTTTACTTTATTGTAGTCTTCGGCTTCGCCTGATTTCTCAACTGCGGCGATTGCATCCATCATTGTTTTTAGGGTAACCTTGCCTTGAGCCATATCCGCCATTAGCTCTTTATCTGATGCATAACCTAAATGCTGTGCAGCTGGTGTCCACATGTTCGGATCAAAATCTCCTTCATAATCGCCAAAACACTGTTCACGTAAGCCTTCCATTTCATTAATTTGAATTTTATCGCCTTTAGCTTCTAAAACAATGCGAGCAGTTTGTCGTGCTCTACCTAAATCACTTGAATAGACTGAAATAAATTTGACATCTTTCAACCCTCGTCCTAGTTGTTCAGCCACCTCGACACCTGGTTTTGTTAGCGGTGTATCAGACCATCCTTGTGCACGGTGTACGTTATTAAACATAGTTTTACCATGGCGAGTGACATAGAGATAAACATCATCAGCAAAAGCTTGTGATAAGGTTGTTATTGAAATAATTAATGTACTAATTAATATAATAAATTTTTTCATTGTTTTGTCCTCTTTATAATAAATTAAATCGGTAATCAATTACTGTTTCCGCCGAAAGTGAAGGTGAACGTTGGTATTTTCCATGTCTAAGTTTAGGTGTAAGGTCTGAAGCACTGACAGTTTTATAAGACCAACCATATCCAACCTTCGATAGAATAGAAAAATTTTTAAAAGCACCACTAGTTGGTTTCCATATATCAAAAACGTTAATTTCGCCATTTTTTAATGTATTATGTTTGTAGTTAAATTGTCCATAATTCATATATAGACCAGTGCTATTATCTTTAACAAAATCATAACTCATTACTGTTGTTAGTACCAGTTCACCATCACGTAAATAATCTGAGCCAGCAGCGGCAAGACCGTTAAAGCGAGCACGAGTATTTTTACCTAAATGTCGATTATAATATCCGATAGCGTTATGTTTGTTAGCGTCTGTATAGGCTAAACCGACTTTAATACTCCAGTCTTCTTCTTTCCATTCGACATCGGTTGCATAGTGCCATGCGTGATCTTCAAACTCTTTTTTGTTTTGTTTCATGGCATCATAATTGTCAAGAGAATAGCTTCCGTAGAATTGTCCGCCTAAGATTAATTTTTGTATTGGTTTATACGATAATTCAATGACATGGCGTCTTAAATAATCTTTAGCAACACCATAAGAATAATCTAAAGTAAGATCTTTATCTTTATAAGCGATTTCAGCTGTTGAAATATTATTAATAATTTTTTTACGATCGGCCGTTAAAAAACGTAATTTTTTAGCGGATTCGCGGGGTAGGGTGCTATCAATATAAGCCAATGAAAAATAAACGTTATCATATTTTAGAATTCCGCTATAACCAAGATAACTATTGCGAGTAAGATGTTTGGTTGAACTTATGACGCCTAAATCTTTCAAGCTATGCCAACCAGCTTTCCCATTAAAGTTAATAGCATCATTACCTAATTTTATTTTGGCATAACGTTGGGTAAATTTATTAAATCCGTGAGCGTTATGTTTGTTATAGCCTTTACCATCGTTATAAAGTAGGTTACGGGTCGCAAAGTAATCACTGGCGCCTAATCTTATTATGTTATCATAGGTGGCATCAAAACCAATCATGTCAAATAAATAACCTGATTTATAATCAAAACTAAATGCTTGCCCCCAAGCGCTGTGTACCTCTTTAGGTTGGGATGCATTTTCTTTTAAATATTTCCAATGGTTTCGGGTAGAAAATACAAATTTGGTGTCTTTAAAAAATGTATCATCGAGAATTGAGTTGTTGTGGGCTGTTGCATTTGCTAGCATAGAATAACTTGATATCCCTAATAGCATTATTGTGAGATATTTTATTTTCATTGTTCTTTTTCCTAATCGTTTTTATATTAAAAAAACCTAAATACCAAATCAGAGAATAATTCTCTAATTAATATTTAGGTTTTGCCTGCCAAAAAGCAGTTACAATCCAATAATTTAAAGTTTTGTTTTATTTTTATGTATATATTTTTTTATAGTAATATGATTAATTTAAATAATTTATATCTCCATTCGATTAGCTATTTACCTTGTCACATGTTTATAAAAAAATAATAGGGGGGGATGAGTAGCGTCAATCCCCCCAGATTATCTTATGCTTTCAAATTTTCACCTTTTGAGGAAATCACAGATTGATACCAGTAGAAGCTTTTCTTTTTATAACGATTTAGTGTGCCAGTGCCATCTTGATTTAGATCTACATAAATAAATCCATAGCGTTTAGTGACTTCGGCTTTGGATGCACTGATAAGATCTATTGGTCCCCAACTGGTGTATCCCATGACTTCAACACCATCATTAATGGCTTCTCGGATTTGTACTAAATGATCATTCATATAATTAATCCGATAATCATCATTAATTGTATTGTCTGCTTCTAATTTATCTTTAGCACCTAAGCCATTTTCGACAATAAATAACGGTTTTTGATAACGCTCATAAAGTAAATTAAGAAGATAACGAATCCCAATTGGATCGATCTGCCATCCCCATTCGGATGCTTTAAGATAAGGGTTAGGTACCATATCTAAAATATTACCTTTGGTTTTTTGTGACTCATCATCTGTTGCACAGCAACTCATGTAATAACTAAATGAAATAAAATCGACTGTTTCTTTAAGATCTTGTTTATCTTGTTCAGTAATATCAAGCTTAATATGATTTTCTTTAAAGAAGCGATCCATATAGGTTGGATAATAACCACGCACCTGAACATCCCCAAAAAATAACCAACCATGATTTTCTTGATGAGTTTCCCAAACATCTTCAGGTTTTGGCGTAAGAGGGTAAGCCACAGCACCTAATAACATGTTACCAATTTTTGCATCTGGAATGATTTGATGACAGAGTTTAACCGCTCGACCACTGGCAACTAATTGATGATGAATTGCTTGGTAGATTTGCTGTTTGGTGCTGTTTCTGTCCAAACCAACACCAGTGAAAGGTTCATGTAATGACATGTTGATTTCATTGAAGGTAAGCCAATATTTAACCTTATTTTTATAGCGTTCAAAAACAGTTTTAGCGTAACGAGTGAAAAATTCAATGACTTTACGATTTTCCCATCCACCATATTGGGTAACAAGATAATAGGGCATTTCATAATGTGATAAAGTGACTAGTGGTTTTATGTTGTGTTTTGCCATTTCATCAAATAATTTGTCATAAAAGGCTAAACCAGCCTCATTTGGTTGTTCTTCATCGCCATTAGGAAATATGCGTGTCCAAGCAATTGATGTGCGTAAACAAGTGAAACCCATTTCAGCAAATAGAGCAATATCTTCAGGATAGCGATGATAAAAATCGATAGCTTTGTCTTTTATACTAGCAATATCAGTTTCATTGCGATTGATGATGTCACCAAATAAACCATTTGGCGTACAATCTGATGTAGATAAACCTTTGCCTCCTTCACGGTAAGCCCCTTCAACTTGGTTAGCGGCAATGGCACCGCCCCAAAGAAAATCATTAGGAAATTTTGTTGACATGTTTTACTCCTTATTTTGGGATAACGCTAATAAAGCCTCTCCGCTTTGAATATTATCTTGTTCAAAGATACGTTGTATATCTTGATAACTATCACTATTAGTAATGATAATTGGTGTGGTAACTTCAAAACCAGCTTGTTTAATTGCCTCTATATCAAAACTGACTAACAAATCACCTTTTTTTACTTTGCTACCAGTTTCTACATGAGCTTCAAAATGTTGACCATCCAATTTAACGGTATCAATACCGATATGAATTAATATTTCAGCTCCAGATTCTGTTTGAAAGCCAATTGCGTGTTTAGTTCGAAATAATGACACAACTTCACCATCATCAGGGGCGACAGCTTGACCAACAGTTGGAATGATTGCAATACCTTTACCCATTAATTCACTGGCAAATGTAGGATCTTTTACCTCACTTAATAAATTGACCTTGCCTGACATTGGACTGTAGATCGTGGTTTTATTTTCAGTTTCCATATTGTTAGAATATGAATTATCAATTTCATCCGTTTGAGATTTATCTTTAGGTATACCAAAGAAGTAAGTAACGATTGTTGCAATTGCAAAGGAAATAATTGTAGCAATAACAACCGCATAAAATCTTGCATCGACCCCTTCAATTGGAATTAATTGTAAAAATGAAAATATACTAACCATACCAAACGAATAAGTGACAGTGTGATGATAACCAACAATAGCCCCACCAATTGCGGCAGACAAGCAACCAATAACAAATGGTTTTTTTAATGGTAAATTCACGCCATAGATTGCTGGTTCTGTCACACCAAAAATCCCTGATAATACAGATGAGCTTGCTAATGCTTTAAATTGCTTATCTTTAGAACGTAACATTACCGCTAATGCTGCCCCTGTTTGTGCAAAAACAGCCGGTAATAAAATAGGTAACATAAAGTCTTCATGATAAAGAGCCAAGTTATTCATCGAAAATGGTACTAATCCCCAATGAACCCCAAATATCACCATGATTTGCCAGCCAGCTGCTAAAATCATTGAAGCAATTACAGGATTTAATTGATAGATGAAGATAATTCCAGAGGCAATAAGGTCACTTAACATTGACACAACAGGGCCAATAACCGCAAAAGTTAACGGTACGGTAATTAATATGCTGAGTAATGGCGAGATAAATTTTTTAAACGAATCATGCAATATTTTATTAAAAGCTCGTTCCAATATAGAATATACCCAACTTGCTAAAATAATTGGAAATACCGATGATGCATAAGGGATTAGACTAATTGGGATTGAAAAGAATTCGGTTTGTAATTCTAATGCGCCTCCCATCATACCGACAATATTAGGGTGAACTAATGCACCGCCAATTGCCATGCCTACATAGGGGTTACCGCCAAATTTTTTAACAGCAGAAAATCCTAAAATAATAGGTAGGTAATAAAAAGGTGCATCAGCAATGGCAAATAGGAAATTATAAGTAGGTGTTTCAGGGATAATGACATTGATTACTTGTAACAACGAGATTAGACCTTTTAAAATCCCGCCTGCAACAAGTACAGCAAGAGCTGGAATAAAAATGCCCGAAACCAGATCAATCAATTTAGAGAAAATCCCCGATTTTTTGCCTGATTGCAAGGTTGGTTGATTATTTTCATTAAGATTTGTCAGTTGCATAATGTCACTATATACATCAGCAACATTATTACCGATAACAACCTGAAATTGTCCTCCACTTTGTACAACTGTAATCACACCAGCTAACTTTTTTAATGTTTCTGCATCGGCTTTGTTATCATCCTTTAATACAAATCTTAAACGAGTAGCACAATGCACTAAGCTGATAACATTGTCCTTACCTCCAACATGTTGAATAATTGATTCGGCAAACTGTTTATTTTTCATACCTTATCCTTTTCAATGCAAAAAAAAACCTAAATCCCTTTAATTTAAGGAATTTAGGTTTTGCTCGCATAGCTAACTGCTTTTCTATGCAATAACAATCCAAAAATGATTTAATAAAATTAGCATGATTTAAGAATAATAGATATAATTTGTTTAAATATAATGATTAAAATGTGAGTTATATCACATTATTGATTTTTCAATTCAGTTCGTAATCGTTCAATATGAATAGTTAAATAGAGACTTTCGTCATCAGAAAGTGGATGTTGATATTGTTGTATTAAATGTAAATCTATCTGTTTAGTACAAATATAGGCTAGTTCGTATTTTTGTCGTACTAATTCATACAAAGAGTTATCTTGTTGTGTTTGCTTTCTGTGGCTTAAAATACGGTGAGCAAAAAATTTTAAATGAGTAACAAAACGTTGATAAGATAGGCAATTTTCGTCATATTCAAAGTTAAAGTGGTATTTCACAATATTAAGAATTTCGCGCATGATTTTAGTCATATTAACAATATTGGGCATTGTGTCATTTAATTGCGCATTGATAATATGAAAAGTAATAAAACCAGCTTCGTCTTCAGGTAATTCAACAGATAATCGTTCTTTTATTATTGATAAGGCATACAAACCGATTTGAAACTCTTTAGGGTAAAACTTTTTGATTTCCCATAGAAATCCATTAGGAATATCAAATCCTTGCTGGTGGCGCTCAATAGCAAAATGGATATGGTCGGTCAGCGAAATATAAATGCTGTCTTGTAATATGCCATCTATGCATTGTTTTGCATGATTAATAATAATTTCAGATGTGGCTAACACTTCAAAAGGAATCTTTGAAAGCAATTCTTCAAATTTAGGGTATGTTTCTTTATTATCGAGTGAAAACTGCTTTTCAATAAGATTTGTATTAATTAAGTCACCTTCACGTTTTTTAAATCCAATTCCACGACCAGTAACAATTAATTCATTACCTTTAGCATCAAGTGTAACAATAACATTGTTGTTTAATATTTTATAAACTTTCATTGGGTGTGATTAATTATATATGTCTATTTATTATGAATAGACATAAAAAAATCGGAAGCAAAAATATAAAGAAATGTGATAAATATCATATTTTAAAAAAATATTGCTTTTCTTTTACTATAAAAAAGCCCCGATAGGGTTAATGTATCGAGGCCGCTTAGTCTATTATTTTATTATTGTGTTAATAATTTATTCATGGTTTGAATAAATTTACTTGGATCGCTAAGTGAACCTTTTTCAGCAAGTAAAGCCTGATCTAGTAGTAGTTCTACCCAATCGTTAAATATGCTTTCATCTTGTGTATCGGCAATACGTTTAACCAGCTTATGATCTGGATTGATTTCAAACGTGTATTTGATTTCTGGTGCTTTTTGACCTGCTGCTGCAAACAATTTAGCCATTTGTGTGCTCATTTCGTCGGCAGCAGTGGTAACAATCGCAGGTGTATCAGTTAAGCGATGCGTTAATTTTACTTCTTTCACTTTATCGCCTAATGCGGTTTTAACACGTTCAATAAATGGTTCAAGTTCTTTTTCAACTTGCTTTTGTTGTTCAATATCTTGATCGGCTAATTTTTCGATTGATTCGTCTGATTTACTGATAGACTGGAACTGTTTGCCATCAAATTCAGTTAAGTTACTCATCATCCATTCATCAATACGATCGGACAATAATAATACTTCAATACCTTTTTTACGGAATAGCTCAAGATGAGGACTATTTTTTGCCGCACCATAGCTATCAGCGGTAATATAGTAGATCTTTTCTTGACCTTCTTGCATACGGCTAATGTAATCATCTAACGAAACAGTTTGCGCATCGCTATCAGTGTGAGTTGACGCAAAACGAAGTAATTTTGCAATTGCTTCACGGTTTGTAAAGTCTTCACCAGTACCTTCTTTTAATACTAAACCAAACTCACTCCAGAACTGT
Organism: Gilliamella sp. BG3; assembly: GCF_046635605.1. Lineage (NCBI taxonomy): Bacteria > Pseudomonadati > Pseudomonadota > Gammaproteobacteria > Orbales > Orbaceae > Gilliamella > Gilliamella sp. BG3. The sequence goes on along the minus strand of NZ_JBIDFE010000011.1, from coordinate 83,239 downwards.
TGATACTGTTCTTTATCGTCTTTAGCAAGTTTTTCAAGCATTTGTAACACACGCTTAGTACATGCATTACGTAAGTTTTGGGTGATTTTGTTATCTTGCAAAATTTCGCGCGATACATTTAATGGCAAATCATTTGAATCAATTAAGCCTTTTACAAAACGTAAATAGTTAGGCATAAATTGTTCAGCATCATCCATAATAAATACACGTTGTACATACAGTTTTAAGCCGTGTTTATTATCACGATTCCACATATCCCAAGGCGCTTTTGCTGGAATATAAAGTAAGCTAGTATATTCTTGTTTACCTTCAACACGGTTATGACTCCAGCTTAATGGATCGGCAAAGTCGTGTGACAGATGTTTATAAAACTCTTTATATTCCTCGTCAGTCACTTCTGATTTACTACGAGTCCAAAGAGCTTGTGCTTTGTTAACTTTTTCCCATTTGACTTCTTTGCTTTCTTCATCAGTAGTTTGTACTTCAACAGGAAGTGAAATGTGATCAGAATATTTGCTGATAATAGAGCGTAAACGCCAATCGTCTAAAAACTCTTTTTCATCTTCTTTTAAGTGTAAAGTAATTTCTGTACCACGGGTTTCTTTATTATCATCAGATATAGTATATTCACCTTCCCCTGTTGACTCCCACATAACTGCTTCGTCAGCTTTTGCGGTGGCTGCGCGCGTTCTAACAGTGACTTTATCGGCAACGATAAAAGCAGAATAAAAACCTACACCAAACTGACCAATTAATTGGCTATCTTTGGCTTGATCGCTACCAATGGACTCTAAAAATGCTTTGGTACCTGATTTAGCAATGGTACCTAAGTTTTCAATCACTTCATCACGAGTCATACCAATACCATTATCGGTAATAGTCAAAGTGCCTGTTTCTTTATTAGTTGAAATGCGCACACCAAGTTCACCATCGCCAGCATATAGATCTGGATTTTCTAACGCTTTAAATCGAAGTTTGTCGGCTGCGTCGGATGCGTTTGAAATAAGTTCCCTTAAAAAAATCTCTTTATTTGAGTATAAAGAGTGAATCATTAAATGTAGAATTTGTTTAACTTCGGATTGAAATCCACGAGTTTCAGTGCCTTGCTTACTCATTGACTAGTTCCTCTATTATATTTAGTCATTTCAATTAATTCTAATGACGAAAATGATTTGTTATTAACTAACTTTTATCATTTTGCTCATTTAATAGTGCATTGCCAGTTAGATTAACCGAATAAAATTAACATAATGGTTTGATTTATTGATGTATTGCTATATGGGAGTAAAAAAGCAGATTTCAATAGAGGTTAAGACATTTATTCATTGTTTGGTTATTTTTTGTTAAAAATGCAAAAAGAGAGCAAAAAAAAAGCCTTGAAGGGATTAAGGCTTTTTAATTAAAGGTTATTTTAAATTAATAAAAATTACATAAATCCATAAACAAGAATTAAAATAACAGCAGCTGGAATAACGAATCGTGATAAAACAGTCCAAATGCTAAACCAGAAATTATTTAAATTTAATTCTTCTCGGATGTGTTTTTGGTTCATCATCCAAGCACCAAATATCACTGTGCCTAAACCCGTAACAGGTAACATTATTTTACTAGTTAAGTAATCAAGCAAATCAAATATATTTTTACCAAATAGTTTCACTTCTGCCCATTCATTAAATGATAAAATACATGCGATACCTAATGCCCAAATAATTAAACTACTTAAAATTGTTGCTGATTTTCTACCCAATGGTGTTTTTTCTTCTAACAATTCAACTGTTGGTTCAAGTAATGAAATAGAAGAAGTTAATGCAGCAAAAGTAAGGAAAATAAAGAATAAAACACCTAAAACAGTGCCGCCAGCCATATTACCAAAAGCAATCGGTAAGGTGACAAAAATAAGTCCTGGGCCTTCACCAGGTTGTAAACCGTTAGCAAATACCAGTGGGAAAATCGCCATACCAGATAGCATCGCTACAATTACATCTAAAATAACTACAGTACGTGCAGTTGATAGTAAGTTCACATCTGAACCCAGATAAGAACCATATGCCATCATAATACCCATACCTAAAGATAGACTAAAGAATGCATGTCCCAATGCTGCCAATACTGCTGTACCGTTAATTGCAGACCAATTAGGGGTGAACAAGAATTTAAAAGCATCATAAAAAGATGGACCGCTAACATAGGCAGCATAACCAACTAAAACAAGTAATAATACACCTAGCCCAGGCATCATCAATTTGCAACCGCGTTCCAAACCAGCACCAACACCAAGAGCAACAATAAATGCTGTAGCAAACATAAATACGGTGTGCCAAGTTAGTAGACTGTTAACATTACCAAGGAAATGGGTAAAAAGTTGACCAGTAGCTTCGCCATTAGCACCTTCGAAAGAACCTTGAGCAGCTAAAACAATGTAATCGGTCGCCCATCCCCCGATAACACTATAAAATGATAGAATTAAAAAAGAACCTACTACACCAATAATACCAACCCAGCGCCATGATTTAGAACGACCTTCTGAAACAGCGACATCTTCCATAGTATGAATTGGATTTTTTTGCCCTCGACGCCCAATTAACCATTCTAAAACTAAAATTGGCAAGCCAATAACAAACATAAATAGTAAATAGGTAAGCACAAACGCAGAGCCACCCATTTCACCAGCCATATAAGGGAATTTCCAAATATTACCTAACCCAACAGCAGAACCAGCCGCGGCAAGCATAAATCCCATGCGCGAACTCCACTGTGAGTGACTTTTTTTCATAGTACCCGTACTCATTAATATTGTTTCCTTTAATCTTAATTAGTTTAATTTAGCGTTGTGAAAAAAGTGTGTCATTTTATAAATGAAATTTTAATCATGCCATGAAATACTTCTATAAACAAGATATTATGCAAGTTATTGGTTATATCCGTATAAATTTTTAGCGAGTATCGATAGGAATGTATCATATTTATTTTTAATAACGATTATACTAATCAATATGTCATATTAAACATTTTTAAAACACTCAAAAAGAAGAAATCTACAATAAAAAATTACAACATCGCCAATTAAAGGCAAAATCAATTATATTTGTTAAAAATTATGATATGTTTTGAACTAAATAAATTCATTTAAGAACGATACCTTCTCACTGTCTTATTAATTGACGTAATAATCTTTTTGTAGGATAAATTATAAAGTAAACGCAGTGTTTAATATGTTATTTTTTTGATAAACAAGTTTAATTAGGCCGATTTATTGATAATCACAAGAACATAGCATATAGTTAATTTTAGATTTTACTGATATCAAAGAGCTACTATGTCACAAAACATCGACCAAAATGAAATTGACAAATTTTCACGACTTGCTGCCGATTGGTGGAACCCAAATGGTAAATGCAAACCGTTACACATTATCAATCCACTGCGTGTGGATTATATAAAACAAAAATGTGGATCACTAACCAACAAACTTGTGCTTGATGTTGGCTGTGGGGGAGGGATATTATCTGAAAGCCTAGCCAAATTAGAGGCAAATGTTACCGCCATTGATCTTGCTGATGAATCGCTTACCGTTGCCAAAATTCATGCCGAACAAAATGGCCTTACGATCGATTATCAAAAGCAAACGGTTGAAAAACATGCACAACAACATCCTGCCAAGTATGATGTCATTACTTGTATGGAGTTATTAGAACATGTACCTGATCCTTTTTCTGTCATACAAGCCTGTGCAAAATTGCTTAAACCAGGAGGTAAACTATTTTTATCGACTATTAACCGTAATCATAAAGCAAAATTGTTATTGATTTATGGAGCAGAATATATTGCTCACTTAGTGCCCAAAGGTACGCACGACTTTAATCGCTTCATTCGCCCATCAGAGTTAATGGCGTTTGTTGAGCAAGCAAAATTAGATGTAGAGGCTATTATCGGTATGGAATATCTTTTATTTAAAAATCAATTCAAATTAAGTCCAAATGTGGATATAAATTATATATTAATGGCACAGAAATCAGATTCATTTTAAAAATGTGATCAAATTCTCATTTTAGATATTTCCACCTGTATTTTTTTAAAATTTCTCTATAATTTAGCATGTTACCGATAACAAGGGATATTTTATTTTAGAGGACCTATTTATGCCGTTAATAATAATTGCTATTGGTGTAGCACTGCTACTTATTTTAATGTTACCACTTCGAGTCAATGGTTTTATTGCTCTAATTCTAGTTGCGCTAAGTGTTGGTGTAATGGAAGGCATGCCAGTTATGGATGTGGTGAAATCCATAAAAAATGGAGTCGGAGGTACGCTTGGTAGTTTAGCCTTAATTATGGGCTTTGGAGCAATGTTGGGAAAATTATTGGCCGATTGTGGTGGAGCTCAACGTATCGCAACAACGCTAATTGAAACATTTGGTGACAAGAAAATCCAATGGGCGGTTACACTTACCGGTTTTATTGTTGGTTTTGCACTTTTCTATGAAGTTGGCTTTGTCCTGTTATTACCATTAGTATTAACTATTGCTGCCACGTTACGTATATCGCCACTATATATTGGTATTCCTATGGCTGCGGCTTTATCTGTGACCCATGGCTTTTTACCTCCTCATCCTGGTCCTACAGCTATTGCTGAAATTTTTAAAGCAGATATGGGACGAACCTTACTCTATGGTACTATCATCGCTATCCCAACGGTAATTTTAGCTGGGCCTGTATTAGCAAGATTACCATTTATTCGCGTAATTAATCATCCAATTGAAGAAGGCTTATATAATTCTAAAAAATTTACTGATGAGCAAATGCCAAGCTTTGCAGTCAGTGTTTTTACCGCTTTAATTCCAGTTATTTTAATGTCAATTCGTGCGGTTTGCGATATGACTTTAGATAAAGGACATGCAGTATTACCTTATGTAGAATTTCTAGGTGATCCAGTCATTGCAACTTTGATTTCTGTATTAGTTGCGGTATTTACATTTGGCCTTTTACGTGGGCGCTCCATGGCTGAAGTTAATACTACTCTAGTTGATTCAATCAAAATTATTGCCATGATGTTATTAATTATTGGTGGAGGCGGAGCATTTAAACAAGTGCTTGTTGATAGTGGTGTAAAAGTTTACATTGAACAAATGATGCATTCATCGAATATTTCACCTATCGTAATGGCTTGGTTAATTGCGGCATTGCTTCGATTAGCACTTGGTTCTGCGACTGTTGCAGCGTTGACAGCAGGAGGCATTGTGTTCCCTCTTATTGCTTCAACAGGAGTAAGTCCTGAACTGATGGTTATTGCAACAGGAGCTGGAAGTGTTGTATTTTCGCACGTTAATGATCCTGGATTTTGGTTATTTAAAGAATATTTCAATTTAAGTATTGCTGAAACCATGAAATCTTGGTCACTATTAGAAACTACAATTTCTGTTTGTGGATTAGTAGGATGCTTAGCTATTAATATGTTTATTTAATAAAACATTAAGAGCCGATTTTTTACCTCACCAGTTTTATTTAATTGGTGAGGTGTTTTCAATATATCTTCACTTATATTTAATTCTATTGTATTTTTATTTACTTTTTTATTTCAATATAGAATAAAATTTTCCTAGCCTTTTAAGTTAAAAGTAAGTAGAATGTCTCGGCAATATTTTATCAACAATTTAACTCAATGGTGAATATTGTCATGTCCCGTATAGTCAAAGAAGCTCTCACGTTTGACGACGTGTTATTAGTTCCAGCCCACTCAACTGTATTACCTAACACTGCTGATATTAGTACTCAATTAACCCAAACCATCAAGCTCAATATTCCAATGATTTCTGCCGCAATGGATACTGTAACTGAATCTGATTTAGCTATTGCACTTGCTCAAGAAGGTGGTATTGGGTTTATTCATAAAAATATGTCAATTGAAAATCAAGCCAATCATGTAAAACGTGTTAAGAAACATGAAAGCGGCATAGTACAAGATCCTGTATCAGTTCTACCAACTGCAACTATAAAGCAAGTTATCGAACTAGCTAAAGAGTATGGTTTTGCAGGGTTTCCAGTTGTGACTGAAACTCAAGAACTAGTTGGCATTATCACCGCACGCGATGTACGATTTGCAACGGATCTTTCTTTACCTGTTACTGCGGTGATGACACCGAAAGAACGCTTAGTGACTGTAAATGAAGGTGAACAACGTGAAATCGTGCTGCAAAAAATGCACGAATACCGGGTTGAAAAAGTCCTTGTTGTTGATGGTCGATTCCACCTAAAAGGTATGATTACCGTCAAAGATTATAACAAAGCTGAACAAAAACCTAATGCTTGTAAAGACAAACAAGGTCGTTTGCGTGTTGGAGCAGCTGTTGGCGCAGCCGCTGGTAATGAAGAGCGGATTGCAGCATTAGTAGAAGCAGGTGTAGATGTATTATTGATTGATTCATCGCACGGCCATTCAGAAGGCGTACTTGAGCGTATTCGCCAAGCAAGAAAGTCCTATCCAGATTTACAAATTATTGGCGGTAACATCGCCACAGCAGAAGGAGCTAAAGCCTTAATTGATGCAGGTGTTAACGCCGTTAAAGTAGGAATTGGCCCCGGCTCAATTTGTACAACACGCATTGTAACTGGTGTTGGCGTACCTCAAATTAGCGCCATAATGGATGCTGTCGAAATTGCACAAAAACACAACATTCCTGTTATTGCTGATGGTGGAATTCGATATTCAGGTGATATTGCTAAAGCTATTGCAGCAGGAGCATCTTGTGTAATGGTTGGCTCAATGTTTGCAGGTACTGAAGAAGCACCAGGTGAAATTGAACTATTCCAAGGCAGAGCATATAAATCATATCGTGGAATGGGTTCGCTTGGTGCAATGACAAAAGGATCTTCTGACCGTTATTTCCAAACTGACAATGCTGCTGATAAACTTGTGCCAGAGGGTATAGAAGGTCGTATTGCCTACAAAGGTTTACTAAAAGAAATAGTTCATCAACAAATGGGGGGATTAAGATCTTGTATGGGATTGACCGGTTGCGCAACAATTGATGAGTTAAGAACTAAACCTAAATTCTATCGCATTACTGGTGCTGGAATGAAAGAAAGCCATGTGCACGATGTACTTATCACCAAAGAACCACCAAATTACAGAGCTGGAGCGTAAAAAAAAGAGGGATGCTTCCCTCTTTTTATGTACTGATTTAACGCCGTTTACCAATAAAGCGAACATTTAAACAAACATAATAATTGCTATCTAATATCTTAAATGGAGTAAATAAAGGTTATTTGGAAAAATTATCTTGTTTTTAGAGTTAATTCTAAATTTTGTGTATTTGCTAATTAAAGGTGAAAGGCAATTTAATCACCGAATTTTATATTAAAAATGCTCGAATATTGAAATTTCATATTAATTTATTCACATTGGGTAAAGTCCTGTAAATGATAATGGATGAAATTTAATAAGTGGCTATTCAACTTAAAAGCTTACTATCTGGGAAAAAGATTACGGCTACACTTTGCCTTATTTATAACCCTCCTTATTTCAATTTGCCAAGCGCTAAGGCGATATCAGATCTCAATAAAACTAAACGGTCTGGACTTCTGAATTATTTTACTCTCTGCAATATCAGAATGTACGATGAGTATTTGCAATGAAAGCGAGCAAAAACAAAATAGGGACTATCTTTTAAAGATAGTGCACGTATTAGTAAAACATCGATTCAACATTGATTATTTTATTGTGTTTAATAGACTTTGTTGTGTCTTTAATAATATCACATAGTAAAGTTGCAGACTGTTGTCCCATTTTAAATAATGGTTTATTAATTCTACATAAATTATCTAATTCATTATATTTAAGTTCTTTAGAAGCGCTAAAATACGAGATAGTGAGCGGTTTAGTTAGTTTGGATTTACTTTCATTGGCTTGATGTAACGCCCCTAAAACCATGCTATCAGGAGATTGATTGTGTAGATCTTTATAATAAATTTCATCTAAATAGGTTAAGCTAAAATTATCGGCACAAATGACTGCTGATGGCAATTTACTTCCGTTTATTAATTTTTTTATAGCTGATCTGGAATGTTGATAAGTAAAGCAACCTTGAATAATATATCGAGGCTCAATAACAATATTGGCACGTAGCAATGCTTGTTTATAACCTTGTAGCAAAAGTGCTGAACTTATCAATTGGTCATTATTAAGTAAAATAGCAACTTTGGTATGAGAATTTTCAGTTAAATATTTCGTCATTTGATATCCGATCAATAAATGATCAAAGTGAACGCAAATAAAATCAAGCGAAAAGTGATTAACTAATACAATGGGGGGTAATGTATCTTTATAAGAAACCAGTGTTTTTAAATATGGAGCATCATTGATAATTATAATCCCGTCAAATGCATTTTGGGCTACATAACGAATAATATGATGGATATCGTTTCTGTTATTATAAGGAAACTGCAAATAAAACAGTTGATACTGCTCTTTTTTCAAAGCTTGTTCTAAACCAAGATTGATTAAACTTTTTGAAAAAAGTTGATTATCAATAATTAATATCTTTCTACTGTTATGTATTGATTGAAAGGGTTTGAAATTTTTTGATGTATCTATATTTAATTCTTCAATAGCTTGATAAACGCGTAGTTGAGCTTGAGGAGAAGTTAAATGTGGTTTTTTTAATACTCTTGAAACCGAAGCAACTGAAATATTAGCTTTTGTAGCAATATCCGACAGAGTGATTTTTGTCATATTAACGAATAAATTTTGATTAAAGTGGCTTATTACTTTACGGATATTAAGCTAATTTGTAAGGGCTCAGATTTTGTTTTGTCGATCTGTGTTCCAAAATTGAAAAATATCTTTTCCGCTATATTTGACAATATAGTGATATAATTACCGTTAAATTTTTTATTTGGGTTTATAAATATGTCTGCATGGAATATTGCTATTGTGGGGGCGACAGGGCAAGTGGGTTCTGCGCTAGTTGAATTATTACAACAACGTAGTTTACAAGACAATAGTCTAAAAATTGAAAATCTCTATTTGGTCGGTAGTGACAATAGTGCTGGTGAAGTTGTTCGTTTTGCTGGTAAAAATTTAACTGTTACCGATAGTGCACAAATAGATTGGAGTCAGTGCCATTTTGCCTTTTTTGTTGCTGGTTATGAAACAAGTGAAAAATATGCACAAATTGCGGCAGAATCAGGTTGTGTAGTGATTGATGCAAGTGGCTATTTTGCTCAGCAGGATCATATTCCATTAGTAGTACCTAAAGTTAATAACAGTGTATTAACTGAATACCGTAATGAAAACATTATAGCTGTAGCTAGTGCCACAGTGTGCCAATTATTGCGTTGTGTTGCGTCTTTAACTGATATTGAGTTATTAACCAATTTACATGTCACCAGTTTTATTCCGGCCTCATTGTATGGTAAGCCAGGAGTAGATGAGCTGGCTGGGCAGAGCGCTCGCTTATTAAATGGCATGCCAGTTGATAATCAGTTATTTGACAAGCAATTAGCATTTAACTTATTACCCGTATCGCACGAACATGATGATTTAATATTAGGTGAAAAGTCACAAGTTAATCAAATTCGTAAAATATTAAGTAATTATGAACTTCCTGTCTCTATTGAGTCAGTGATTGTGCCTGTGTTTTATGGGGTGTCACAAGCTATTAATGTATCAAGTAGCTTACCGATTGAGTTAGATATGGCACGTTTTAGCGAGTTTGGGGTTGAAGTGCAAAGCGATAATCTGCCAACTCCAGTGACCGAAGTTAGTATAGAGTCTGAAGGTCAACTAACTATTAAATTGGCTAATTTGAGACACAGTTACGGCCATTATGAACAAATTCAATTTTGGTCAGTTGCTGATAATATTCGTTATTTAGGTGCATTAATGTTAATTGAGACACTTGAGATCCTCATTAATGACTATATATAAAATTGCCCTTGGTATTGAATATGATGGTAGTAATTACTTTGGCTGGCAACGACAGCAGTATGTTGATTCTATTCAAGAAAGACTAGAATCCGCACTATCGACAATTGCTAATTCACCAATAAACGTCTTTTGTGCTGGTCGCACAGATGCTGGTGTACACGCAACTGGTCAAGTTATTCATTTTGAAACCCAAGCCATGCGATCAGCTAGTGCTTGGACAATGGGAGTGAATTCTCATTTACCTGATAATATTGCGGTGCGTTGGTCACAAGTAGTTGATGATAGTTTTCATGCGCGGTTTAGTGCTACTGCTCGGCGTTATCGTTATGTGATTTATAATCATCGTTATCGGACAGCAATTTTAGCTAAAGGAGTATCGCATTATTATTTACCTTTGGATGAAACCTTAATGCATCAAGCTGCACAGTATTTATTAGGTGAGAATGATTTTTCATCCTTTAGAGCAGCGCAGTGCCAATCAAGAACACCTTGGCGTAATATTCATCATATCGAAGTTTGGCGACAAGGTGAATTTATTATTGTTGATATTAAAGCTAACGCGTTTGTTCACCATATGGTACGTAATATTGTGGGCAGTTTACTTGAAATTGGTGCGGGTAATCGACATCCAGAATGGATTAGCGAACTTTTGCAGGCTAAAGACAGAACGAAAGCTGCTGCAACAGCAAAACCTGAAGGATTATATTTAGTTCAGGTGGATTATCCATCAGAATATCAAATACCAACCCAAGCATTAGGCCCATTATTTTTAAAATAAGTTGGATAATAAGCAAACAATAAAAAGTTAATTAAATTAAAAAGATAAATGTAATGAAGACTGATCGAACAAGCACAAATAAAGATTTTAGAAATCAAGAAGCGAAAAAATCAAACTTGCATAATATCAAGCTTCCACCACACTCAATTGAAGCTGAACAAGCAGTACTTGGTAGCTTGATGCTTGATAATCAACGTTGGGATGCTGTATCTGAAATGATCACTGATCGCGATTTTTATTCGCGTCATCATCAACTAATTTTTTCTGAAATGCATACATTGGTCAGTAAAGGTACACCAATTGATTTAATTACCCTTTCTGAAAGCCTTGAAAGTAAAGATGTTTTAGCTGATGTCGGTGGTTTTGCTTATTTGGCTGAACTTTCAAAAAACACACCAAGTGCGATTAATGTTGTTGCTTATGGTGATATTATTCGCCAACAAGCGATTTTACGTGAATTAATTAGTGCATCAAATGATATTGCTGATAACTGTTATGCAACAGAAGGGCGAGATAGTACCGAAATTTTAGATTTGGCGGAAAGTAAAATATTTCAAATCGCTGAAAGCCGAACTAAACAAGGTGAAGGTCCAAAAAGTATTACCGAAGTGCTAGAAGCAACGGTAGCTAAAATCGAAGAGTTGTTTCAACGTCCACATGATGGTGTGACAGGAGTTTCAACAGGTTATATCGATTTAGATAAAAAAACGGCTGGTTTGCAGCGTTCCGATTTAATTATCATTGCGGCAAGGCCATCAATGGGGAAAACCACTTTTGCTATGAATTTGTGCGAAAATGCTGCGCTAGAACAAGAAAAACCAGTATTAATATTCAGTTTAGAAATGCCTTCAGAACAAATCATGATGCGTATGCTAGCTTCGCTTTCACGTGTTGACCAAACAAAAATTCGAACAGGACAACTGCAAGACGATGATTGGGCAAGAATCTCAAGCACAATGGGGCTATTGCTCGAAAAGAAAAACATTTATATCGATGACTCATCAGGTTTAACGCCAATGGAATTACGCTCAAGAGCAAGACGCATTTATCGGGAACATAAAGGCTTAAGTATGATAATGGTTGATTACTTACAGCTTATGCGTGTACCGAATATTTCTGAAAATCGTACTTTAGAAATTGCCGAAATATCGCGTTCACTAAAAGCCTTGGCTAAAGAATTACAAGTTCCTGTTGTTGCACTATCTCAGCTTAATCGTAGTTTGGAGCAACGAGCCGATAAAAGGCCAGTTAACTCTGATTTACGTGAATCAGGCTCTATCGAACAAGATGCTGATGTGATTATGTTTATCTATCGTGATGAGGTTTATAACGAAGCCTCAGAACATAAAGGCATTGCTGAAATTATTCTAGGAAAACAGCGAAACGGACCAATTGGGAAAGTTCGATTAAAATTCCAAGGTCAGTTTTCACGTTTTGATAATTATGCAGATAATAGTAAATATTTGGATGATGAATAACAATTAAATTAATAATAACAGCGTAAAATGGCTTAAAAATATCATTACGCTGTTTTTTTATAGCTGTAAAAAAGTATTTCTAAAAACGGCTTCTTTGCAATAGTTACAAGAATAATTTTAGTGGCGTAATTTTTTGCTAGTAATAAACTGATAAACCTGAGCAAATAAAAATATGGTTGCCTGCAAAATAACAATACAAGCACTGGTTGATGCATCTGCATAATAACTTATCAAGGTGCCCGCCACCGTTGAAAATGTGGAAACTAACACAGCAATTACTAACATCCATTCAAAACGTTTAGTTAACGAAAAGGCAGTTATACCTGGAGCTATTAGCATAGCAATAACTAAAATCATACCCGCTATTTTTAACGAACCTACAATGGTTAAAGCTAACACACTTAATAAACCATAATGTAATAGTTTAACTGGTAGTCCAACAACTTTGGCTTGTACAGGATCAAAGCAGTAAAGCATAAGATCGCGGCGTTTTATAATAACTAAGATTGATACAATTGTAGCAATAAATATGATCTTTTTAAGCTCGTCATAACTAGTGCCAAGTACACTACCAAATAGGATATGATTTAAATGCTGTGAAGTATCTACTTTTGAAAATAATACTAAACCAAAAGCAAACATACCCGAAAATACAATCCCCATTACGGTATCCTCTTTCAATCGGCTATTTTCTTTGATGTAACCTGTTGCAATTGAGCAAAATAGGCCTGAACCAAAAGCACCAATTATAATGGGGATACCTGCTAAATAGGCCAGCACAATTCCAGGTAAAACCGCATGCGAAATTGCATCCCCCATTAATGACCAGCCTTTTAAAACTAAAAAGCAAGAAAGCAAGGCACAAACTATACCAGTTGCTAGTGCAGCTAAAATTGCTCGCTGAATAAGAGGAAGGGTCAGAGGATAGTAGATAAATTCCCAAAACTCTGTCATACCTTTCTCCCTTTATTTAAACGGATTTTACGGATCTGAAGATGATTGGCAATAAGCCCTTGCTTTGGTGCAAATAAAAATGCGGCAATAAAAATCAGCGTTTGTAACGTTACAATAACGCCACCAGTTTCGCCATTTAAAAAGTAGCTAATCCAAGCACCAACAGCACTAGTTACAGTGCCAATAAGAACCGAGATAATCAATAGCCGAGAAAATCGATTAGTCAGTAAGTAAGCGGTTGCCCCAGGGGTAACAACCATAGCTATTACTAAAATAGCCCCAACTGTTTGTAATGCTGCAACGGTACATGCGCTTAAAATAGTAAAAAATAGGATTTTTAGTTTTAATGGTTTTAATCCAATCGATCTGGCATGAGTTTCATCAAAAAAAACAACCAACAAATCCTTCCAAAAAAAGAAAAGTAGTATAAATGATACCAAAATAATGATTTGCACTTGCCACATATCGCTATCATCAATTCCAAGAATATTGCCAAATATAATAGTTTGTGCATTAACAGATGTTGGATTGAGCGAAATAATTAACAAACCGACAGCAAAAAAGGTTGAAAAAATAAAGCCGATAGTGGCGTCTTCTTTTAAGCGTGTAAAGGCACGAACCAACGTAATTGCAAGTGCCGCCAGTAACCCAGTAAAAAATGCTCCAATTGAATAAGGTAGTCCAAGTGCATACGCACCAGCAACGCCAGGTACAACAGAGTGCGATAGCGCATCGCCCATTAGTGACCAACCTTTTAACATTAAAAAAGCCGATAAAAAAGCACAAGCAGCGCCAACAATACTACTTACCCAAATTGCTTTAAGCATAAAATCGTAGGTAAATGGTTCAAGTAAAAGTTCCATTTATTGTTACCCCTTGGGTTTATTATCGTGATGGTCAATCAATAAATCTCGATGGGGGGAATCATGCTTACCTTCGCCATAAAAAATAGCAGCACGCTCATCGTCAGTTAATATGGATACTTTACGAGGATCTTCGTCATTATGCAGTTTCTCGCCTGATAAACTAAGGTAACGTAGTGCACCACCAAAGGTGGTCATTAAATTTTGCGGTGTAAAAGTTGTTTTAGTTGGACCAAAGGCCAGTACGGTTTGATTAATTAATACCACTTGATCACAAAATTCAGGAACACTACCTAAGTTATGGGTTGAAACTAAAATTAAATGGCCTTCTTCACGCAGATCTTTCAATAAATCAATAATGGCATTTTCAGTTTTAACATCAACTCCAGTAAAGGGCTCATCTAGCAACAGCACTTTACCTTGTTGAGCTAATGCTCGAGCTAAAAATACTCGTTTTTTTTGCCCACCAGAAAGTTCGCCAATTTGACGATGCTTAAAATCAAGCATGTTCACACGTTCAAGAGCAATATTAACTTGTTTTTTGTCTTCTTTGCTTGGAATACGTAAAAAAGACATATGCCCGTATCGTCCCATCATTACTACATCCGACACCAGAACAGGAAAATCCCAATCGACTTCTTCGGTTTGTGGCACATAGGCAATGATATTTTGCTTTAAAGCTTGCTTTACTGAGAAATCATTAAAAGTTACACGCCCACGGGTTGGATGAACCATTCCCATAATGCTTTTAAATAACGTTGACTTGCCACTACCATTAATACCAACTAAAGCACAAATAGTACCACCGTTTAAGCTAAAGCTAGCATCATAAATTGCAGTATGGCCATTATTATAAGTCACCGTGATATCATCAACGTTCAAGCAAATTTGAGTCATTATTTTTCAAATCCTTTAGCAATAGTTTCAACGGTCACTTTTAACAAATCAATATAAGTTGGAACAGGACCATTTTTAGTTGAAAGCGAATCGACATACAAAACGCCACCATATTTAATATCGGTTTCTTTGCTCACTTGTTTAGCGGGTTTATCTGAAATAGTACTCTCACTAAAAATGACAGGAATATCATTTGCTCTCACTAAATCAATTAATTGCCTAACTTGCTGAGGTGTGCCTTGTTGTTCAGCGTTTATTGGCCATAAGTAAGCTTCTTTCAAATTATAGTCGCGAGCTAGATAACTAAAAGCTCCTTCGCTGGTCACAAGCCAACGTTTTGCCTCAGGGATTTTGGCCAACCGTTCGCGTAATGGTGCATCAAGCGCTTTAATTTTAGCAATATAATCAGCAGCATTTTTATTATAAGTAGCCGTATTTTTAGGATCATATTTGACAAATGCCGCGCGAATATTTTCAATATAAATTAAGGCTAGTGTTGGCGACATCCAAGCATGTGGATTAGGGTTACCTTTATAGCTTCCTTCGCGGATTGGCATCGGCTCAATACCTTCAGTCACAACAACGGATGGGACATCTTTTACATCTTCAAAAAAGCGTTTAAACCAAAGCTCCAAATTAAGGCCATTCCATAACACTAAATCTGCTGAAAGCACTTTGGTAATATCTTGCGGGGTGGGGTCGTATTCATGAATTTCTGCGCCGACCTTGGTAATTGACTCTACTATAGCAGCATCACCAGCTACATTTTGCGCAATATCTTGAATAACCGTAAAGGTAGTAACGACTTTAAATTTCCTTTCTGACGCTTGTGCAGATTTGTGCATACCTGTCAAAATAATTAACGAAGTTAAAATAACCTTTAATAATATTTTACGATTTTTCAAAAAATTGAATTTCATTAGCGACTCCTAGCGTTTAACTCATAAACAAATAGCAAAATTCAGTGATTGTTTCTAACAAATCTAACAAATATCTTTCAATTTAATTACTTGTAGTAGTGACACTTCATTGCCAATTATTTATAGCAATAAATTTAAATGTTAATGAGAATTATTATCATTTAAAAGGTGAAAGTCAATTTTTTTTAAAGTTCACGATCTCAATTAACTTTAGGCATAGCTATGTTATTAATTCATTGTATATAAAACCAAAATAATTAGTAGCTAATTCCATCTATTTAAATAATAGTTAAAGTAGAAAAGATTATTTATTAAATCATACTAATCTAGCTTTATACTATGAAAAACACTTGTTGTTTTACCTTATTTTTTAATAAAGCGAGGCTTAATATGAAACTGCGAAAAGTGATGATTATCGGCGTGGGTAATGTGGGATCAACAACGGCTTATACATTGGTTAACCGAGGTATTTGTGAAGAAATTGCACTTGTTGATCTTAATAAAGAATTAGCCTATGGGCATGCACAAGATTTATTAGATGCGGCGGCTTATCGGCAAAACATGGTCAAAGTTAGCCTGCGTGAATCGACTGATTGTTCAGACATTGACATAGCCATTATCACCGTCACATCAGGCATAGCCCAAAAAAGCCGTGCAGAAGAGCTTGCAGGAACCTCTAAAATCATTGCCAACATAGTGCCTGATATGATGAACAATGGTTTTAAAGGCATATTTTTAATTGCCACCAATCCTTGCGATGCCATTACATATCAAGTCTGGAAACTATCTGGCTTGCCTCGTCATCGAGTGATTGGTACAGGAGTATGGCTTGATACGGTACGTTTGCGTCGATTATTGGGTGAAAAAATGGATATTGGTCCACAAAGCATTGATGCCTTTATTGTAGGTGAGCATGGTGATTCACAATTCCCTGTTTGGTCGCATTCATCGGTTTATGGAATTAATCTTAATGATTTAGAAAAAAACAAAATCGATTTTGAACAAATTGGCACGCAAGCTCGAAAAATGGGCTTTGAAATTGCTAACCGTAAGCATTGCACCGAATATGGCATAGCTAGCACTATCACCGAAATTTGCCAACATATATTCACTAATAGCCACCGAGCATTAGCGCTTAGTTGTATTTTAGACGGCGAATATGGCTATAAAAATGTTGCAATTGGTGTTCCTGCTATTTTAGACCAACATGGTATTAAAAAAGTGATCAAGCTCGACTTTAACGAAAATGAAAAAAAACTCTTTGAAAAAAGTGTAAATATTGTAAAAGGGTATATTGATCATATCAAATTACCGTAGCACAAATTATTTTCGCTATTGCTTGAATAGTGCGCTAACCTAGCGTTATCTATTTGTGGCGTCATTGCATACACAATACGCCACGAACAAGGTTTTTATAACGATCATGGAAGAAAAAGAAATAGTTTTGAAATATAACTGCTAATCTTCTAAGATGATTTTAAGTTGGTTTTCAAGTTGATTATAGTTAGCATCACTTAAAAAATGGTAATGAGTATCTCTGATATGGCTGGCGATTTTTTTATATGTATTAAGATGTTCAGATACGGGATAGCAAGCAATATAATCATTAAAAGCGGCAACATCAGCAACGTCAGCAAACTGCTTTTTATATTGAGATGATGCAGTTTGAGTATTGGCGAACGTATAATTAGTATTAAACCAACTAAACAACAATATAGTTAATAACAATGGTATTTTTTTCATGGTTGCATTTTTCCTAGTTATTTCCTTTTATCAGTGAGATATTGCACACTATTATTTCTTATTTTAATTTAGCATATTAAATCGATACTCTGTATAGAGTTATTAAAATCAATCACAATCAACATGCAACCTTTTTTTAGCACATTGCACACACTCAAACAAATAGCCAACGAACGTCCCGTCTTTCGATAAAGACGATTTTATCAATTCTTCGGGATAGTCTTGGATATCATCTAAGATTTCATCAAAATAGGGTTCAATTTCTTTGGCTCCAACATAACCAATAAAAGCACAAGGTTCGTTACAATGCGATAACCAAACTTCCTGTTGCCATGATGAATAACTCGGGGTTTTTAATACTATTTCGTCTAACATTTCGGATGGTACATCTTCTACACCATAATTATCGTTGAATTGACCTTGATATTTTTCTGCAGCCGAACCATCGGCAATACACCATGGGCAGATATAATCAGGATCTTCAACACAATAAGGTACCAAATTATATTTTATTGTTCGTTTTTGATTACAAACGGAACAAATTCCCTTTTCATTAACAAAAATATCGAGTTGATATGCATTTGGGTGATATTTAAACATAGGTAAGCACATCACAGACTCCTTTATTATAATAAAATTAAAATTATATAACCCAAGTGGGTTCGATACAAAATAATTAAATGCCAGATTACTATCATCAGCAAGTTGATAGTTGAATAGTAATTCTTGAAAGTTAAGTCTAAAACATATACTAAGTTAAAATACAAAAAATAGCTGTAACAAAAATCACACTATCAACTAACACTTCAAGTGCGACAAACCCGATTAAGTTACCAGTGGGTGAGCAAAGTTTTGCAGATATAGGCATGATGGTTTCTACATTAAGATCAAGTAACTTAGTGAGTATAAGTTAATTAGTCACACGTTATAACTATTGTGGAGATGATGATGGAGACGGACAAAGTAGAGTAACGACATTTGAGAATTTGATGTTGAGTATTATAGATAAAAATAACCAAGCAATAGGCTGTAGTGATGTATTAACGATATGTAATGCACCTTATAAAGTGGAATTAAGTAGTCATAATAACAAAAGTGCTAATCTATAAATGTTTGATTTTATTTAAAAATATAAAATAAAAAATCCAATAAAATCAATAGTCTACCTGAGATATTTTAGAGCAAGAAACACGCTTATAGCACCATAATATTAATAAGTTTGCCTTATCAGAGCGCCAAAATATGCCGATAATGAAGTAAAGCTAGCACGCCAAACTGGGCTGTTGGGCGTGTTTGTGTTTTAGATGTTATCAGCAATATTAATCATTCCGTAAAAGTCAAAAAGTCCTAAAGCTAACACCCTATTTTAATTATAAAATTAACCTATCTATAAAACCGAATCGTTTTCATCTTTACATTTCTTTACAAAAAAGTCCGCCAAAAAACTAGCCAACTATTTCTTAAACGGCTATACTTTAATCGCTTTAGAAAGACAAGCTTATTAAATAAGCGATCAATCATAAAAATCTAAATAAAACAAAATATTACTTGACAGGTGGAACAAAATGCAGTACCATTTTAGGCACAAGGCACAAGGCACAAGCACTGGCAAACCTATGTCTTAAATTTATCAAATAACCCTATTCGACGAGTTTTTGCACGAAACTCATTTATATCATCGAAATTATCTCTCGAATTATTATCGAAATTATTCACAAAATTATTTGCAAAAATCTCATTGGCATTAGCGCCATTGTTGTTATTGCCGTACTCTTTAGAATCGCAGGCATTATCGGCCACGACTTCTGAGCACATTCAGGGTACTGCGCCTTATTTAACCTTTGATGGCGGTGCAACCCATGCCGATTCAATTAGTCCCTTATTATCAGTAACATTGCCCGGAAACAAAATTATTACTGTATCAAATGATAGCTCAAGTATGGAAAACCCATTAGTGTTAGATAAACTTTCGGCCACTTTTGCAGATATTAAGACATTAGTACCTCATGGGGATTATCCAGAAGTATTGGCAGATAAAGTGATTGCTGATAATGGTTATTGGAAGGATGATGATGGCGATACACTTCATCGTGTCAATTCAAGTAAATTAAAAATTAAATGGCAGAATTTATATGGTCAAGATATTACTAATTATGTGAAAGATAACTCAGATAAAGCATTAAATGGCTGTGATGCACCTTATCAATTGACGTTAGAAGTGGAAGATGTGAGCATTAAGACAGAATATGGTATTCCTTCTGAAAGTGATAAATTTACTGGAAATAGGCATACCTATTATCTTTATCCCAAAATGGATAAATCACAATTCTGTTATGCTATGCCTAACTTAGAATATGATTGGCATTCAAATGATATACCTTACGATGGGGCTGTTTCTTCTCTTAACGATCCGAATGGCGAGTGGAATAAATATAGAGGATTTTATGCCTATAATCCAGCGAATCCTGGAGCAAACTTTCCAACCACAGGCTCTCATAATTTATTTTTTTACTTGAGTGTTGCAGGAATGAAAGCACAAGATATCGTTAATACGAATGGTCGAACAATTTCGACAGGAGGGGTAACATTAACGTTAAATGCTGAAAATACGCTACCTACAGGGCTTGTAAAAATTAACTTAACGGGCCCTAAGGAGAGTAATTCTGGTTCTTTTATTCCTTCAACATTTTATTTACACGATAAAAACAATGACCCATTGTATAATTTTAGATTAGAGCGTTGGTATGTAGCTAAAAAAGGCGGTGCAGGCGGTTATCAAAATGCCGTAGCGTTTTGTAATAACTTTAATGGTGGTGGATATCGTATGACCAAAGTGCTTGATTTTACCAATGCAAATAGAACGGAAGTAGATTGGCAAAATGGTATAACAGACGGAAGCTATTTACGAAAAATTAGTTATAAAGTAAATGGTTATTGGATGGGAGGATTACTTAGCGAATGGGGACGTATGACTCAGATTTACTACAAAGATAGTGATTGGGAGTTTTTTAGTGTTGGCGATCCTGCTTGGTGGAGGGATATGAGCGGATATTATTGGGCATCAGATCAACTTTCCAGGGATGTTAACTTTGTTGTAGAAGCTAGTAGTGGTCTTGTCGGTGCCAAAGAGCATTCTGATCAAGATTATAGAGTAGCCTGCGTTACACCTTAGTTTGCAGCTACCATCTAAAACACGTCTAATCATGGTTATTTAGGCAAGAAAAAACTAAATTTTTTGCCAAGATAACCAATAAAATTCACATTGATGTAGACTAAGAACTAATAAAGAATTAAAGAAAAATACCATCGTTATTTCAATTGCGGCAGGTGTTACCATTAAAACAATTGCCAAATGCGTGGGTTATGAGCAAAAAATTATACGAGTTATGCCTAACACACCAGCCCTTGTTAATGCCGCTATGTGTTCAATTACCCCCAATACCGAAATTACCGATGAAGAATTGTCTATTGTTCAACAATTATTAAATTGTATTGGTGAAACGGAAGTTGTTCCTGAAGATTTAAGTGACGCAGTTATTGGCGCAAGTGGATCTTCCCCCACTTTTGTGTTTATGTTTATTGAAGCATTAGCTGATGGTGCGGTTAAAGGCGGATTATCAAGAAAACAAGCTTACAAGTTTGCTGCCCAAGCAGTTTTAGGATCGGCAAAACTATTATTAGAAACAGGTAAACATACAGAGGAGTTAAAAGATATGGTCTGCTCACCTGCGGGTACAACCATTGAAGGAGTGCAAATACTTGAAGCCAAAGGATTTAGGTCAGCTGTTATTGATGCAGTGGAAGCAACGATTACTAAATCTAAATATCTTGCGGAAAAGTAAATATAAAATTATCTATATTTTATATTTATTAAGTAATTTTAAAGGCATTACAAATCAAAAGATATGATTGAATATTAATCACTATTGAGAGTGGGCAATTATAGAAAAAGTGTTTAATGAGGAGTAGATAAAATATCTTTCTTTAGCTATGAACAATATTAACTAAAAAATGACAACTAATACTTGATGATTTGAATAAGTAAAATAATAGCTAGTAAATTAATACTAGTTATTATATTGTTGATGTACGAAAATATCCAACAAAATATTACAAACTTTTAATTCTCGATTATCAGCTTATAAATTTAACTCTATCAATATAATTCATAAATAAAAAAGTTAAATTTACAAATCTTAACAAAAAAATAAGTTTATTTACTTTAAAGCGATACGTTTTTATGTTTATAATCTAATGCATTATTTATGCTAGTTATCAACTATGTATTTCAGACCCTAAAAATAAAATATATTAAAAGTGAATTAAGAAAGAGTAATTAATAAATTATTAGTTACTAATTTGTTCATTTAATTTTATAAAGACAAAAGAAAGTGGAAAATTTTTGAAAAATGAGATAGGAAATGATACAATGAAAAAGGAACAGCACACAGCACACAGCACACAGCACACAGCACACAGCACACAGCACACAGCACACAGCACACAGCACACAGCACACAGCACAC
>NZ_JBIDFE010000011.1:0-61058 GCF_046635605.1 Gilliamella sp. BG3 | reverse complement strand
CACAATTTGAACAACTAAAAAAAACAACTTTACATATCCGGCTGTTTTTTGAAGTTTTTATACCTTTTCTTTATTATCAAGCCTGTTTGTGCATAATATCACCCAATTCAAAGATTAAACGTTATATTTCCCAAGCAATTTGGGCATTATTTGGATTAGTGATATCGAATAATGCTATGTCAGCATTATCCGCTGTGACGGTAAAAAAGATCCATGGTAGTTCCCCCTATTTAACCTTTGATGGCGGTGCGACTCATGCCGATTCAGTTAGTCCCTTATTATCAGTAACATTGCCCGGAAACAAAATTATTACTGTATCAAATGATAGCTCAAGTATGGAAAATCCATTAGTGTTAGATAAACTTTCGGCCACTTTTGCAGATATTAAGACATTAGTACCTCATGGGAATTATCCAGAGGTATTGGCAGATAAAGTTATTGATGACAATGGTTATTGGAAGGATGATGATGGCGATACACTTCATCGTGTCAATTCAAGTAAATTAAAAATTAAATGGGAAAATATAGAAGGGCAAGATATTACTGATTATGTGAAGCACCATGCCAATAGCTTACTCAATGGGTGTGATGCACCTTATAAATTGACGTTAGAAGTTGGGGATATGAGTATTGAAACAGAATATGGCATACCATCTCAAGGAGGGCATTTTACGGGAGGAAGACATACCTATTTCATTTATCCGAAGGTGGATAAACCTAAGTTTTGTTACGCAAAACCAAATTTAGAGTTTGATTTTCACTCGGGTAAAATCCCTTATGATGGAGCGATTTCATCTATTAACGCAGGTAATGGTGAGTGGAATAAGCACAGGGGATTTTATGCTTATAATCCAGCGAATCCTGGGGCAAACTTTCCAACCACAGGCTCTCATAATTTATTTTTTTACTTGAGTGTTGCAGGAATGAAAGCACAAGAATTTATTAATACGAATGGTGATACAATTTCCAAAGGAGGCGTAACGCTCAAATTGCATAGGGAAAATAGTTCTCCTACTGGTTTAGTCAAAATTACCTTAACTGGCCCAAGTTTAGAAAATCCCGGGGCTTTTACACCTTCGACATTTTATTGGCGAGATGAAAGTAATCAACCATTATATAGTTTTAAGCTTGAGCGTTGGTATGTAGCTAAAAAAGGTGGTGGTGCTGGTGGGTATCAAAATGCAGTAGCATTTTGTAATAATTTTAATGGTGGTGGGTATCGGATAATAAAAGTACTTGATTTTACTAATGGAAGGGCTAGTAAAGTCAACTGGCAAATAGGTATAGTTGAACCGTTTTATCTGAGAAAAATTAGTTATAAAGCGAATGGTTATTGGATGGGGGGATTACTTAGTGAATGGGGTCGTATGACACAGCTTTACTATAAAGACAGTGATTGGGAATATTTTCGTGTTGGCGATCCTGCTTGGGGAGATTCTAGAGCCGCTTATTGGACTTCAGATGATCAAAATCGTTGGAGATATAACTATGTTGTAGAGGCCAATACTGGTGGTGTTGGTGATAGAGATCATTCGGATCAAGATTATAGAGTAGCCTGCGTTACACCTTAGTTTGCAGCTACCATCTAAAACACGTCTAATCATGGTTATTTAGGCAAGAAAAAACTAAATTTTTTGCCGAGATAGCCAATAAAATGTACATTGATGTAGACTAAGAACTAATGTGGTTGCTAATTAGTTTTTAAGCAATATGCCAGTAAATACTACTTTTCTTATTTAAAAAGTAAAATGTATAACAAATATTGAGCACACACTTTAATAGAAATTAACCTTAGATTTAAAATATTTATAAAAATAATTAAAAATAAACTATATTGTTAAAAAGTGGGTTTTGTATCAAAAAATATTCTATAATTGTGAAAAAGCATTGATATTAAAAAGGTGGTAAATAAATGGAACAAAAAATTGGTTTTATTGGTTTAGGTAACATGGGGAATGCCATATTGCAAGGTATTTTGGGCAGTAATATTGTGCCGGGAACCCAAATTTATGTTTATGATCATCATCCAGAAAAAGGTCAAGTTCTTAATCAAACTTATTCAATAAATAATCTTGATTCAGCAAGAGATGTTGCTCGAGAAGCCGATATAGTTTTTGTTGCGGTTAAGCCTAATGTGATTGTTGATGTACTTGTTGATATTCAAAAAGAATTAAAGAAAAATACCATCGTTATTTCAATTGCGGCAGGTGTTACCATTAAAACAATTGCCAAATGCGTGGGTTATGAGCAAAAAATTATACGAGTTATGCCTAACACACCAGCCCTTGTTAATGCCGCTATGTGTTCAATTACCTCTAATACCGAAATTACTGATGAAGAATTGTCTATTGTTCAACAATTGTTAAATTGTATTGGTGAAACGGAAGTTGTTCCTGAAGATTTAATTGACGCAGTTATTGGCGCAAGTGGATCTTCCCCCGCTTTTGTGTTTATGTTTATTGAAGCATTAGCTGATGGTGCGGTTAAAGGCGGATTATCAAGAAAACAAGCTTACAAGTTTGCTGCCCAAGCAGTTTTGGGATCGGCAAAACTACTATTAGATACAGGTAAACATCCAGGGGAGTTAAAAGATATGGTCTGCTCACCTGCGGGTACAACCATTGAAGGTGTGCAAATACTTGAAGCCAAAGGATTTAGGTCAGCAGTTATTGATGCAGTGGAAGCAACGATAAAAAAATCTCAAATGATGGCAAAAGATTAATGTTATAAAATTCATAACGTTATATCTTTAAATTAGCGTTATGAATTATTTTTACTGATATAATAAGTAATCTTTTAAAAAGATTGCTTGCATTAGTAAACTAATTATGAGTAAATAGACCTAAGCATACGACATGCGGATTTATTTTGTAACATTTCGATATATGTAGTTTGTAGTTTACTATAGCTTAGAGATTAGTTTTCTTTAGTATATTCTTCTTAGTGTTAATAAGTAATCTAGGTTTTATGTTTTTGAATATAGTCCTTTAAGGGCTAAAGTTAATTTATTTATAGGAAGATTATTATGTCTAAGAAAACTGGTCAAGTAAAATGGTTCAACGAAAGTAAAGGTTTTGGTTTCATTTCCCCCGCTGATGGTAGCAAAGATGTATTTGTACATTTCTCTGCAATTTCTGGCGATGGATTCAAAACATTAGGTGAAGGTCAACAAGTAGAATTTTCAATTCAAGACAGCCCTCGTGGTCCTTCTGCTGCTGATGTTAGTGTAATCTAAGTCTTTTATTATCTTATCAGCATTTGCTGGTAAGATTTATATATTTCCATCCTAAAATTCTTCGCTACATCCTAGCTATTTTATAATATTCAAATTATTTTTTATAGATTATCAATGAAATGTAATAAAGGATAAAAATTAGTATTTTTATGGCGCCTTTAGGCATTTTTTCAGTAACTATGACTGATTTATCTGAAGTTTGTAAAAAGTTTTTATAAAATTGATACTTTACTCAAAACTAGCCCTGATGATTTAGCAATTAAATAACAAACTGACATAATCAAACAAAGCTTAGAATATAATAAACAATAAATTTCTGCACCACCAGTCGATAATCAAGAAGTGGACTGTAAACTAGTTATTGGTTCACATTGACATGTTGAAGCTTCACTCCCCCTAAAAAAATAGGTGTTTTATAAGGTGCCTTATTTGTTATTATGTCGAAAATCCCAAGGAGCTATTGGATGTTTATCTTTCCATAGTCCTTTTTTATTTTGTTTTGCTCTAGTCTCTAATTTTACCATCATTTTGTTATTAGCTACTCCTTTATAACGGTATGCCCAAGCATAACCTTTTTCGACCATTTTGGCATTGATATTAACTTTATTTAAAAAAATAGTACCTAAGGTTCTTTTATAGATATCTTTTTTGTTTTCTTTAACAAAAACATTTTTACCAGCAATGAGTGAAGCTAAATATTTCCGTGATACATTACCATAGGCTTGTTTACTTTCAGGCGCATCGATATCAAGCAAACGAACACGGATTTTTTGTTTTTTGATAGTTAAGATATCAACTGTATCGCCATCAATTACTTTGACAACTTTACCATTGAAATCAGCATAAACTAGTGTGTTTGATAAAAAAAATAAAATAATACAAATTAATAAAGGTTTTAAACGATTCATTATAAATAAAAAAGTATAAAAATTTGTAGCATTATACATGATTATTCATGCTATAACTAAATATGGATTTAATAAAAAAGAGATGATGTCAACCTTACTTGTATTTAATAAGGCTGACAGAATGAGTAGCTTTAAATTAAAAAGCGTTGGTATCTTGGAATAGACCTACTTTTAAATCAGATGCTTGATAAATAAGCTTACCATCAACAAAAACTTCACCATCACCGATACCCATAATTAATTTGCGATTAATAACACGTTTGAAATGGATTTTATAGGTTACTTTTTTATTGGTTGGTAGTACTTGGCCAGTAAATTTTACCTCACCAACACCTAAAGCGCGGCCTTTCCCTTTACCACCAATCCAACCTAAATAAAATCCAACTAATTGCCACATAGCATCAAGTCCTAGGCAACCAGGCATAACTGGATCGTTTTTAAAATGACATTTAAAAAACCATAAATCGGGATTAATATCAAGTTCAGCTTCAACAAAACCTTTGCCAAAGTTGCCACCGTTTTCATTCATTTCAATAATACGATCCATCATTAACATTAAATCAGATGGTAATGGTGGTCCATCATGACCAAATAACTCATTATTGCCTGATTTAATCAGATCTGCTTTATCGTACGATGATTTACGTTCAAATGTCATAAAAAAACCTTTTATTTAATGTAAATTAAAACATGTTTTGAAAAATTGAAAGTTAACTAACTCTCTTTTTCTATTTCGTAATTAATAAAATTTTGAACCAAAGTTTATTTGGTATTTTTACTTTTTGCAATATTTTTGCCATCTACTTAACCAACTATCTTGTTTTTTGTCCTGCAACAATACTGCTTGCATACGTGCATGAATCAATTGGTAAAGATTAATGCTATCTTTATCTTTATAAGGAATACCTGTTAGTAGGTAAAGCGCATCAGCAACATGTTCAACAGACCATATTGAAAACTTTCCTTGATCGATTGCTTCAATAACATCATCATTTAAACTTAAATGGCGTTGATTAGTGGCTGGAATAATTACGCCTTGTTGTCCAGTTAAACCTTGTTGTTTACAAACAGCAAAAAATCCTTCAATTTTTTCGTTCACTCCACCAATTGATTGGACATGACCAAATTGATCTACTGAACCAGTAACAGCCAATTGTTGATCAATAGGTTGTTGTGATAAAGCGCTAATGATTGCACAAAGCCCCGCAAGTGAAGCGCTGTCACCATCAATTTCACTGTAAGATTGTTCAAACACTAAAGAAGTTGAAAAAGGTAATTGATGATTGATAGCAAATTCAGACATAATAAATGCCTGCATTATCATCATTCCTTTTGAGTGAATATTACCAGCTAATTCTGTTTTGCGTTCTATATCAATTATCTCTCCATCACCAAAATGAATAAGACAACTTATACGAGTGGGTTCACCAATCGCTTTTGGATATCCAGGGTATTCAATGACTGATAAGCCATTTATTTGACCAACAACTTGCTCTTTAGTATTAATCATTATTTGATTACTAAATATCTCCTCATGTAGCCTTTCTTGCAAATAATTTTCATGCCATGATTTTTGCTTTATAGCAGAAGTGATGGCTGATTCATCGATTACATTATTTTGCATAAAGTGTGTAGCATTAACTAATAGCGAATTAATCCAATCTACCGAAAGAGGGAGGTAATGTTGATCACCAGTATAGCGAGTAGCCTCTTTGTAAATTTTTGCTAAAGCTAAGGTATCAATATTGGGTAATTGTTGTTTGTTCGCAATAAAATTTAAATAATTAATCCATTGTTCGATTTGTTCTGGCGATTTGACCTGCAATTCATTTTCAAATTCAGTATAAATAGAAGTTGAATAAAATTCAGGTTCAAAATCTTGTAATTCTGCTAAACTTAATCTATCCCCAACTAAAATGATTCGTAAATCAAGTGGCATAGGAGGAATAGACAAAGGTAAAGGATGAGATTCGTCAGCTGAAACCCATTCAAACTCTTGCTTTATTACCATTTGTTTTAGTTTAGACCATAACAATGGTTGGCTAAGTAGTGAGCGAAGGCCTAAAATTAAAATTCCGCCATTAGCACGATGAACAAGTCCAGCTTGTAATTTTATAGGGCTATTTTCAGGTTGTCTAACACAACCAAATAGTTTTTCACTATCAACAGAAGATGCAAATAAACAATTGTCTTGAGCTGCAAAATTATCTTGTTTGCTCTTTGCATTGGCCAGCGTAATTTTACTTTCGCTAAAAAAATAACTATAGCCTAATGAAGGTGAATATAAATCAGATTTAATGGCTTGTCTTAGTAAATCAAAAAAAAGCTCGCTTTCAGGTGCTTTAAGCAACATAAAACGTGGGCTATAACATACTCTTTTGGGTGGGCATAACAGTGCTAAGGCTGAGGCCACACGTGGTTGCCACATGAGTAAATGTTCTGATTTTTCTGATGCTAATGATATTGAATTATTAGTTTTGTTTCTAAGTTCAGAAATATAGGATAAATCAGGCTGGATCTGTTTTGCGTTGAGTTGTTTAATTGCCAAAGTTTTTATCTTTTTGTTAACTTATTTCATTTTGAAATTATAACAAGTATCCGATGTATCGCCAACAGATTACCAAAATCTTTATGGTAGCAAATAAAAAATTTACAGAAAGATTTTTTAAAATCAGGTAAACTAAAACATAATTTATTGTTTATTTATCTTAATAACCACCATTAGCAACGACTTAATATGCTCAAAATCAAAAATACTTACTTCAAAGACTATCGTGCCTCACAAATTGTTAGTTGGGGGCATTGGTTTACGTTGTTTAATATTTTTGTTGTAATTTTACTAGGTAGTCAATATTTATTCATTGCAGATTGGCCTCGTACTTTTATGGGGCGATTTTATGCAATTATTAGTGCAATCGGACATTTCAGCTATTTGACCTTTATTGCTTATTTAATTCTGCTTTTTCCGTTAAGTTTTTTCATTCATTCATCTCGATGGCAAAGGATAATTGCAACGGTTTTTGCAACAGTAGGTCTTTCATTACTAATTATTGATATTGAAGTTTTTTCGCATTTTAGAATGCACCTTAATTTGTCTATTTGGCAATTATTTTCATCGCAAAAAGTCACTTATTTAAGTACGGTATTTATTGCTATTCCGTTTATTTTGTTGATTGAAATTTTATTTTCGGTATGGAGCTGGAAAAAATTACGTAGCTTAAGTAAACGTAAACGCTATGCAAAGCCTGTAGTAATTCTTTTTATTCTTTGTTTTGTTGCCTCACATTTGATTCATATTTGGGCTGATGCTAATTTTTATCGACCAATTACTATGCAGCGTTCAAGCCTACCTCTTTCTTATCCTTTAACTGCTCGCCATTTTCTTGAGCGCTATGGCTTTATTAAAGAAAATGATTATCGTGATCGTGTTGCTCAAGAAGGGAATCCTTTTGCGATGGCAATTGAATATCCGTTGGGAAATATTGTTTATAATCAAAAGCCAATAAAAAATAATGTGTTAATGATTGTTATTGAAGGGTGGAATACTAATTTATTAACTCAACATATGCCGTGGTTAAATGAATTTTCTCAAGATAATATTTTCTTTGCTAATCATTATGGTGCAAGTAATCAGTCCTATTTAAATGACTTTTCATTGTTTTATGGATTAGATCCTAACTACTATAATAGTATCCTTGTTGGACATAAACCGTCTGTATTGCTTGATGTCGTTACAAAACAGCACTACAACTTAGGTCTATTTTCGGAAGATGGTTTTGCTGAGCCTTTATATCGTTCAGCTTTGTTATCTAATTTTTCAATACCACAACCTAAAAAACAATCTAATAAACAAATAACAGAAAACTGGAGGACTTGGCATGAAGAACAAAATAGCCTTGCTAATCATGCACCTTTGTTTTCTATAATCCAATATTCATTGGGTAATAAAAATAAAAAAATTACAATATCAGATCTTCAATCAGAAGCTAAAAGGCTAGATCAATACATTGAATCATTAATTGCCTATTTAAAATTATCTAATGCCTATGATGATACGATTATTGTTATTACTGGTTCGAATGATATTAAAATTGACGAGGTGAAAAAAGTAGCGTTACGCAATGCAGGAAGCGACTTTAACAGAGAATCATTAAAAGTACCATTGATTATATCATGGCCAAATAAAGGAAGTGCCCAAATAACAGAAGCAACTTCGCAAACTGATATTATGCTTACATTAATGCAAGACGCATTTTATGTTACTACGCCACCTCAACAATACAGTCAAGGTAAAAACCTATTTACTCAAAAGCCTAGACAATGGCTAGTTGCTGGTGATGAAAATACTATAGCAGCACTTTATGATGATAAAACGGTTGTTTTAGATGCTTTTGGTCGTTCTAAAATTTATGATATTAATGGTAAATTGCAAAAAGAAGAAAAAATTAGCTTACCCATCTTTTTGCAAATCGTTACTGAAAATCGCCGTTTTATGGTTGTGGATAATTGATTTAGCTTTTGAGTAGAATTATAAAAAGGGGGGTGAAGATTACTTCACCTCTTTGCCCATTGCTTGTAAATCAGCATGATAAGATGAACGTACAAATGGTCCACAAGCTGCATGTGTGAATCCCATGTCTAATGCCGTTTGCTTTAATTCTTCAAATTCTTGTGGCGAAACATAACGTTCAACGGGTAAATGATATTTACTTGGTTGTAAATATTGACCAAGCGTCAACATAGTAACACCATGGCTGCGTAAATCTTTTAACACTTGAATTAATTCTTGATTTGTTTCGCCAAGTCCTACCATTAAGCCAGATTTTGTAGGAATTTCAGGATGTCGTTCTTTAAATGCTGCCAGTAATTTAAGTGATCCTTCATAGTTAGCACCAGGTCGAATCCTTTTATATAAGCGAGGTATATTTTCTAAATTATGATTAAATACATCGGGAGGATTATCACTTAAGACATCAATTGCTTCATCAATACAACCACGAAAATCAGGTGTTAATGTTTCAACCTTTATATTTGGGTTTAATTCTCTGATTTCTCGAGTACAATTGGCAAAATGGCTAGCTCCACCATCTTTTAAATCATCCCTATCAACCGAGGTAATAACAACATAGCGTAATTTCATTTCTTGAATGGTTTGCGCTAGCTTAATGGGTTCTTTACTATCTGGTGGTAATGGTCTACCATGAGCTACATCACAAAATGGGCAACGGCGGGTACAAATATCGCCCAAAATCATAAAAGTAGCCGTGCCATGATTAAAACATTCAGCTAAATTAGGGCAAGATGCTTCTTCACAGACTGAATGTAATCCATGTTTGCGCATTGTGTTTTTAATATGTGCTATATTATCAGAGTGAGCAGATAATTTAATTCGCATCCATTCAGGTTTTTTTAGCGGTGCGACATCTTCTAATGTTACAGTTGGAATTAAGCGTGTCTTTTCGGCATCACGATATTTCGAACTTCTGATTATTGTTTCATTATTTTGCATAATTGGTATCTTATCTTTGAGGTAACTGCTTAATAAAATTATTAGTTAATAGTTGTTTTATCTCTTTACGGTCAATTTGAGAGACATATTCTTTTAGTTGCGTCATTTGTAATCCAGCATAGCCACAAGGGTTAATGTTATTAAAAGGGGAAAGATCCATATCAACATTGAATGCAAGTCCATGTAAAGTGCAGCCACGACTGATATGCAAACCAAGTGAACAAATTTTCTTTTCGTTAATATATACTCCTGGTGCATCAGACTTTGCATTAGCTATAATACCATAATGGAGCAATGTTTGAATGACACTATTTTCTAAATAACTAACTACATCTCGGATACCTATCTTAAGTCTTTTTAAATCAAATAAAATATACATGATTTGTTGACCTGGAGCATGGTAAGTAATTTGACCACCGCGATCGGTCTGAATAACAGGGATATTTGTCTGATTTAATAAATGTTCTGCTTTACCAACTTTACCTTGGGTAAATACCGGTTCATGCTCGACTAACCAGATTTCATCAAGAGAATGCTCATTGCGTTGTTTGGTAAAGTCATGCATAGCTTGATAGGTATACACATATGGTTTAATTTTTAAGTCTTTGATTATGACATTATTAATGATCATAGTTTTTTCTGTTGTCTTCAAGTAATATTATCGAAATTTTTACAAGTATATAACAGATTTTGTAATAACTTGACAACTTGTAGTTATTCTAAGCATAGCTGTTAGGAATAATATTTAAATTTATTATTAAGTAAAATTTAGTTATTTATCAGATAAATACCATTTATTTTATTATTAGTATTGAAATAGTTGATTAATTTGATAGGAATTAACATTCTTTTCAAAGCGGCAGTTTGCTTTACTTTTTTTTTTTAAATGGCAGACTGATATTAATGAAGCTCCGTAATGCAGAGTTTAAGCTTTCTTTTATTACGTTTTTTAATGTAATTGAGAATAGCAAATAATGCATTTTTCTAAACAAAAAAAGAGGTTTTTATATGTCGGACATGCAAATGAATGATGTCGATCCCATTGAAACACAAGATTGGCTCAAAAGTGTTGAGTCTATTATTCGAGAAGAAGGAATCGAACGTGCACAGTATATTATTGAACAAATAGTTAATAAGGCGAGAGATGGGGGTGTTCCAGTACTTTTTGGATCTTCAACAAGTAATTATGTCAATACTATTCCAGTAGAAGAGCAACCTACTTATCCTGGCGATTGGGAAATAGAAAGACGTATTCGTTCAATTGTCCGTTGGAATGCAATTATGATGGTGTTACGAGCTTCAAAGAAAGATTTAGAGCTTGGTGGTCATATGGCATCGTTCCAATCTGCAGCTACTTTTTATGAAGTCTGTTTTAACCACTTTTTCCGTGCTCGTAATGAAAAAGATGGCGGTGATTTAATTTACTTCCAAGGGCACATCTCACCAGGTATTTATTCTCGAGCCTTTATTGAAGGACGTTTAACCGAAGAGCAATTAGATAATTTCCGTCAAGAAGTTCATGGTAAAGGTTTACCATCATACCCTCATCCTAAATTGCTTCCAGAATTTTGGCAATTTCCAACAGTATCGATGGGGCTTGGTCCTGTTAATGCCATTTATCAAGCACGTTTCTTAAAATATTTAGAAAATCGTGGGTTGAAAGATACTTCTGAACAAACTGTCTATGCTTTCTTAGGTGATGGTGAGATGGATGAACCAGAATCAAAAGGTGCAATTACCGTTGCAACACGAGAAAAACTAGATAATTTAGTTTTTGTTATCAACTGTAATTTACAACGTTTAGATGGTCCAGTAACGGGTAATGGAAAAATTATCAATGAACTAGAAGGTGTATTTGCTGGTGCTGGTTGGAACGTAATTAAAGTTCTTTGGGGTGACCGTTGGGATAAACTTCTCCAAAAAGATAAATCAGGTAAGTTAATTCGACTAATGAATGAAACACTTGATGGGGATTATCAAACATTAAAATCAAAAGACGGTGCTTATGTTCGCGAGCATTTCTTTGGTAAATACCCTGAAACTGCTGAATTAGTTAAAGATATGTCTGATGAAGAAATCTTTAGATTAAACCGTGGTGGTCAAGATCCTGCTAAAATGTTTGCAGCATTCCAACGAGCAAAAGAAACTAAAGATCGCCCAACTGTTATTCTTGCTCACACCATAAAAGGTTATGGTATGGGGGCTGCTGCTGAAGCAAAAAATATCGCTCACCAAGTGAAAAAAATGAATATGGATGGCGTGCGTCATGTTCGCGATTTCTTCAATATTCCAGTGACAGATGAAGCACTTGAAAAATTACCATACATCAAATTTGAGGAACACACGCCAGAATACAAATACATTCATGAGCGTCGTGAAGCGTTACATGGTTATGTGCCATCTAGATTAACTCATTTTTCAGGAACTGTTTCAATTCCTCCATTAAGTGAATTTGCGTCATTACTTGAAGCTCAATCGAAAGAAATATCAACCACTATAGCATTTGTCCGTGCGCTTAATATTATGCTTAAGGATAAAGAACTTGCTCCACGTCTAGTACCTATTCTAGCTGATGAAGCACGTACTTTTGGTATGGAAGGTTTATTCCGTCAAATTGGTATTTATAATCCACACGGTCAACAATATACACCACAAGATAAAGAACAAGTGGCTTATTATCGTGAAGATGAGAAAGGTCAAATTCTTCAAGAAGGAATTAATGAATGTGGTGCAACGGCTTCTTGGATTGCTGCGGCCACTTCATATAGCACAAATGATTTTCCAATGATTCCATTCTACATTTACTATTCAATGTTTGGATTCCAACGTATTGGTGATCTAATGTGGGCAGCAGGTGATCAACAAGCACGTGGATTTATGATTGGTGGAACCTCTGGTCGTACAACGCTAAATGGTGAAGGTTTACAACACCAAGATGGTCACAGTCACATTCAAGCATTAACCATCCCTAACTGTATATCATATGATCCTGCTTATGCTTATGAAGTTGCAGTAATCATGCAAGACGGTTTACGTCGTATGTATGGTGAGCAAGAAAACGTTTACTACTACATTACAACTCTCAATGAAAACTACGCACAACCAGCAATGCCAGAAGGTGCAGAAGAGGGCATTCGACGAGGTATTTATAAACTAGATACCGTTGAGGGTCAAAAAGGCAAACCGACTGTTCAGTTACTAGGTTCAGGCTCTATTTTACGTCATGTTCGTGAAGCGGCTGAAATCTTAGCTAAAAATTATGGTATTAGCTCAGAAGTTTATAGCGTAACATCATTTACTGAACTGGCTCGTGATGGCCAAGATTGTGAACGATATAATATGTTGCATCCAAGTGAAACACCAAAAGTGCCTTATGTTGCACAAATTATGAATAACAATCCAGCGGTGGTTTCAACTGATTATATGAAATTGTTTGCTGAGCAAATTCGTGGATTTGTACCTGCTGAAAGCTATCGAGTACTCGGTACTGACGGTTTCGGTCGCAGCGATAGCCGTGAAAATTTACGTCATCACTTTGAAGTCGATGCATCTTATGTTGTGGTTGCAGCATTGGGTGAACTTGCTAAACGTGGCGATATTGAAGTTAGCGTTGTTGAAGATGCGATCAAAAAATTCGAAATCAATGCCGATAAACTTAATCCACGAATTGCATAAGAGGTTATTATAATGAGTATTCAAATCAAATTACCTGATATCGGTGGTGACGAAGTAGAAGTAACCGAAATTCTGGTTAAAATAGGCGATAAAGTTGAAGCTGATCAGTCAATTATGACAGTTGAAGGTGATAAAGCATCAATGGAAATCCCTGCACCACAGGCTGGTATTGTTAAATCTATTTCTGTAAAAATTGGCGATAAAGTCAAAACAGGCGTTGACATTATGGTCTTTGATGAGCAAGGTGGCGAAACTGCCGCTCCTGCTCCAGTTACAGCACAAGAAGCACCAAAAGTTGAAGTAACGCCAACTGCAACTAGCCAAATTGTAGATGTAAAAGTTCCAGATATTGGTGGTGATGAAGTCGAAGTAACGGAAATTTTGGTAAAAGTAGGCGATACTATATCTGTTGATGATTCATTAATTACCGTTGAGGGTGATAAAGCCTCAATGGAAGTACCAGCAACCATTGCTGGTACGGTTAAAAGTATCACGATAAAAGTGGGTGATAAAGTGAAAACAGGTTCCAAAATCATGGAATTTGAAACCACATCTAGTGCAGCTCCAGCTGCCGCAGCGCCTGTTGCTGAAAAAGCAGCACCTGAGCCAACGCCAGCACCAGCCCCAGTTGCTGCAAAATCAGCGCCTGCTTCATCAAGCAATGAGTTTGTTGAAAACGATGCTTATGCTCATGCAACACCATCTGTACGTCGTTTAGCACGTGAATTTGGGGTAAATTTAGCAAAAGTTACTGCTACAGGTCCTAAAAACCGTATTTTACGTGAAGACATTCAAACTTACGTAAAAAATGCTGTTAAACAAATTGAAAGTGGCGCTACAGGTGGTGCATTACCTGGTCTATTACCATGGCCTAAAGTTGATTTTAGCAAATTTGGTGAAGTTGAAAGTTTACCATTAACTAAAATTCAAAAAGTATCAGGTGCAAATTTACACCGTAACTGGGTAATGATTCCGCATGTGACAGAATTTGATGAAACAGATATTACTGATTTAGAAGCATTCCGTAAGCAACAAAATGCAGAAGCAGAAAAGAAAAAACTTGATCTTAAGATCACGCCACTTGTGTTTATCATGAAAGCGGTAGCAAGTGCATTAACAGCGTATCCACGCTTTAATAGCTCATTATCTGAAGATGCCCAAACCTTAATTATCAAAAAATACATTAATATTGGCGTTGCTGTCGATACACCAAATGGTCTTGTAGTACCAGTATTTAAAGATGTTGATAAAAAGGGTATTGTTGAACTTTCTCGTGAGCTTACGGCAATTTCTAAAAAGGCACGTGAAGGTAAATTGACAGGTAGCGATATGCAAGGTGGATGTTTCACTATTTCTAGCCTTGGTGGTATTGGTACAACCTCGTTTACACCAATTGTTAATGCGCCAGAAGTTGGTATTTTAGGTGTATCTCGCTCTAGCATGAAACCAGTTTGGAATGGCAAAGAGTTTACACCACGGCTAATGTTGCCATTATCATTATCATTCGATCACCGAGTTATTGATGGTGCTGATGGTGCACGCTTCTTAAGCCATATTGTTAACGTCTTATCCGACTTACGTCGTTTAGTGATGTAATTAAGGAGATCAAATTATGAGTCAAGATGTTAAAACACAAGTTGTGGTTTTAGGAGCAGGACCAGCGGGTTATTCCGCTGCGTTCCGTGCTGCCGACCTTGGACTAGAAGTTACCCTTGTTGAACGTTATTCAACACTTGGTGGTGTTTGTTTAAATGTAGGCTGTATTCCATCAAAAGCATTACTTCATGTTGCTAAAGTAATGGATGAAGCAAAATCATTAACCGAACATGGTATCCATTTTGGTACACCTAGACTTGAATTAGACAAAGTGCGTGGCTGGAAAGAAAAAGTTATTAGTCAACTGACTAATGGACTAGCTGGTATGGCCAAAATGCGCAAAGTCAATGTTATTCAAGGTGAAGCACAGTTTACTGGTAGTCATACAATGGAGGTAACTTCATCAAAAGGAATCACTAAGATCACCTTTGATAATGCAATTATTGCAGCGGGCTCTCGTCCAATCAAGTTGCCTTTTATTCCACATGATGATCCTCGTATTTGGGATTCTACAGATGCCTTAGCTTTAACCACCATTCCTAAAAAATTATTATTAATGGGTGGTGGAATTATAGGTCTTGAAATGGGGACTGTATACCATGCACTTGGTTCAGAAGTCGATGTAGTTGAAATGTTTGATCAAGTGATTCCGGCTGCTGATAAAGATGTAATTAAAGTCTTTACTAAGCAGATCCAAAAGAAATTCACTTTACGATTGGAAACTAAAGTTACTACCGTTGAAGCAAAACATGATGCAATTTATGTTACCATGGAAAAGAAAGACGGCAGCACCGAAACTCATACTTATGATGCGGTATTAGTGGCTATTGGTCGTACACCAAATGGTAAATTAATTAGTGCGGAAAAAGCAGGCGTTAATGTTACTGACCGTGGATTTATCGAAGTCGATAAACAGATGCGCACCAACGTACCACACATTTATGCCATTGGGGATATTGTGGGACAACCAATGCTTGCGCACAAAGGCGTACACGAAGGTCATGTGGCAGCAGAAGTAATTGCAGGTAAAAAACACTTCTTTGATCCAAAAACCATTCCTTCTATCGCTTATACTGAACCTGAAGTTGCTTGGGTTGGTTTAACTGAAAAAGAAGCGAAAGAAAAAGGTATTGATTATGAAGTATCAATCTTCCCATGGGCAGCTTCAGGACGAGCTATTGCTTCTGATTGCTCTGAAGGGATGACAAAACTGATCTTCAATAAAGCAGATAATCGCCTATTAGGTGGTGCGGTTGTTGGTGCAAATGGCGGTGAATTACTTGGTGAAATCACCTTAGCTGTCGAAATGGGTTGTGATGCCGAAGATATTGCATTAACTATCCATGCTCACCCAACATTGCATGAATCAATTGGCTTAGCCTCT
Organism: Gilliamella sp. BG3; assembly: GCF_046635605.1. Taxonomy (NCBI): domain Bacteria; kingdom Pseudomonadati; phylum Pseudomonadota; class Gammaproteobacteria; order Orbales; family Orbaceae; genus Gilliamella; species Gilliamella sp. BG3. Next base: position 44,751 of record NZ_JBIDFE010000011.1, on the reverse strand, counting down.
GAAATTTATGAAGGCTCTGTCACTGATTTACCAAATGCTAAAGCGAAGAAGAAATAGTAATAAAAGGTCATTTATATACTTAATAGAATGCCGTTAGCTCAAACTAACGGCATTTTTATTTTTTATAAGATAATTTTTGTCAAAAAGTTTCAGGTAACTATACGTTTCAGTAAAAAATGAATTAAATAACTAAGTGTTGATCTTAATGAAAACGAGAGATAAATAAGTTATATATCATTGATAACTTTCGTAAACGTTAATACTCTAGTACCTGTTATTAACAGGTGTCTTTATATTATTAAAAAGATTAGAATACTTAGGATTTTATTCAGATGATTTATCGCAGATAAATTTGTCTGTAAATATATAAAAAGATTTTTCAGAAAAACAATACCCATTAATAATAAATTGAAAAAATGAGGTTTATATGAATACACAGGAAATACAAACAAAATACGGCATTATTTATACACGCAATGCATTGATATTATCTGACGTTAAATTAGAATGTATACCATTCACTTTGATGGTCAATACATCATTATCATTAGCAGGCTGTAAGCCAGAAATCCTGGATGCTCCAGAAGTTAAAGTTACATTTATTTTTAGTGATATTGATAGCTTATCTATTTATCTAATAGATGAATACCCTTATGAAAAATATTCAAAATCTAGTTTTGATTTAGTCGATGAAGTTCATAAAAAAGGCAAGCAACGCGTAATTCTTAGTACTTATGATCATATTTTTGATGTTATTGGCAGATATAAAATTGAATATGATTAATTGATAGAAGAAATACCAACATAAACCTATCTATTGTTGGTTGTTGACGGCCTAAAAATACTCAGTAAGTATTGGTAATAGAAATTATTATAAATAAAATTCATAAAACACGGTTCTATCTTTCTGCCTTTGATTAAATAGCTTGGAATTTTGATTCACAAAGTATTAAACAATATTTGGATGTTGGTAACAGAGTTTGATATGTTAAAACTGAATGTTTTTGCTGATCAAAATTTAATATTTGAACACGCCTTTCCTGTTGCATCCTTATTTACTTAATAAAATGCCGTTAGCTCAAACTAACGGCATTTTTATTTTTTATAAGATAATTTTTGTCAAAAAGTTTCAGGTAACTATACGTTTCAGTAAAAAATAAATTATCTATAACTATATTTTTAAATGAAAGTAATTTTATAATGAATTCATTATATTCATCAGGCTTTGATAACTATCAACATCATGATAGCGTACCTTACTAGTCGAAAGTTCGTTAAAAAGCTTTTTCGCGCACGAAATTTTTGCTTGTTCAATTGGCCTTAAATTTAAACTATCCATTGTACCTTTGGTTTCAGCAATAAAAAAGATATGCTTTACTTTCCCAACATGAAAAGCAATTGCCCAATCGGGTGAATAATTACCAACAGGTGTTGGAATATGAAAACCTTTTGGTAATTTTGCATATACGCACACTTCTTCTGCCGTATCAAGATCTTCAACAAATTTCCGTTCAATACTTTTTTCGGCTAGACCATCGGTAAATACATAATTTTGAATTGCTTTTTTCGCTAAAAACGCTTTATCGTAACTTTGTAAACTTTTTTCCTGAGTGAAAATAGTACTGTCATATTTGCCTGAAGTTTTATTGTATGTAATATGTTCTATAATTGTAGTTGCTTTTTGTTCTTTAATTAATTTAATAATTTTAGCAATAAATTCTTCTGGATTATCCTTGAACATATCTAGTTTTTTTGTATCTAACCCCTTTAATATGGCCACTACTGTTTTGCGGGTTAATGTGGTTTCTTGCGCAATCTGACCAATCAAGTCGTATTTTATTGGTTTAAAATAAGCATGTTCCAAAGTGGTAGTCTTTGTTTCTTGAGTTTTAAACGCATCATTTTGATAGATACTTTGTGTCGTTATCTGCTCTTTAAGTTGACCGACAGCCGTAATGTATTGTAGCTGCGAGACAAATAACTTATCGTTGATATGAGCAATTGCTTTGTTGATTAATTCATCACTATCAAAGTCAACAGTATAGGCATATTGCTGATTAATTTGCTGCCATAATGCTTGGAATTCGGCTTTATCAAAATTCTCATTAAGTGGATTATCTTTAATCTTTGTTTCATGACCATCGGTAAACATGGCGTCTAACTCGCTATCATTATAAATAGTCTGAATTAGGCGATGAATTCCGTCACCCATTGGTTGTAATTCATCTGGTAATGGTGCCACTGAGTTCATTACAACATCATTGCGGTATTTATCGGTTATTTTACGCTCGATATCAACATAGCCATGACTAATTAAATAAAATTCAATTTTATCAGCTACTGCTTTATCGATAATGGTTGATACACCATTAACTTCTACATATTTACCGAAAAAGTACTCACTGGTAGCAACAGTTGGTCGATCATAAATGACTGTTTTTATGTCGGCTTGAAGATCATTAACAAAGTTTCTATAACTTTCACTAGCGATAACGGTTAACATGTTGATATCGTGAACTTGTTCGCCGCAGCTTTCAATATCCATACGATTACCATCTTGATTAACACATAAACGAAGACCACGACCAACTTCTTGCCGTTTAGCTGTTTGGTTATCGGAGTGTTTTAGTGTACAAATCTGGAAAACATTGGGATTATCCCAACCTTCACGTAGTGCTGAGTGCGAAAAGATAAATCGAGTGGGCTCATCAAAGCTTAACAGTTGTTCTTTATTTTTAAGAATCAGGTCGTAAGCTGAAATATCATCTGAAGATTCGCTACCTCGTTTTAATTGGCTATCAATACTTTTGCCAGTTTTTTTATCAATGCTAAAGTAACCTTTATGTACTTGGCTTGCATCATTACACTTAGTTTTTAAATATTGTTGATAAGGTGTGTTGCTGGCTTGGTCTAAGTATTGTTGCAAAATCGTTAGGTATTCTTGTTCAAATATTTGGCCATATTCGCCCAATATTTCGTTATTGTTATCATCATATTGGCGGTATTTAGCTACTTCATCAATAAAAAATAATGATAGTGACTTAATGCCCATATTGAACAATTTTTCTTCTTTGTCAAAGTGGGATAATATGGTTTCTCTAATTTGAATGCGGCGCATATTTTCTTCAGAAATATCACCTATCACTTCGCCAGTATGAATGGAAACACCATTGGTAAAAGTGACTATTCCAGTCAAAGGATTGATCTCAGATACTGTATATCCCTTGTATTGCTGCATCTGTTTTGAAACAGAATAAAGATTATCACCCTCAGTAAAATGGCGAATTTCACGTTTGATACCATTCTTATGATTTATTTCTAGCTCAATATTTGCCAGTGGTGGTTTTTTACTGGATAAGACGATTTGTTCAAGATACAAGTAGCTATCAGTACCTCTTAGATTTTTAACTTCAAAACCCTTTACTTCAATTTTTTTAACTAGCCGTTTATTGTATGCATCAAGTGCATCAAGTACATAAATTAGATTATTCTGTTTTTTATGGGTAGCAGAATAATTTAATGAAAATAATGGATTAAAATTTTTTAAAGCTTTTTGCGTGACTTCACCACCCATTTTTTGTGGCTCATCCAAAATAATAATGGGATTATTAGCGGCTATAACATCAATCGGCCGGCGCGAGGCAAATGCATCGCGTTTTGAGTAAATAATTCGTGCTTCTTTATTTTTGCCATCTTCTTTTAGCGAGGAAGCAAAAGCTTGGGTGTTAATGATCATAACATTAATGCCCGAATTGGCAGCAAAACTATCTAATAAAGTTAAATTTTTACTGTCATAGACAAAAAAGCGAGCCTTTTGACCATAATGCTCCATAAAATGGTCTGAGGTTATTTCAAAGGTTTTTTTTACTCCCTCACGAATGGCAATAGAGGGTACCACAACAATAAACTTGCTCCAGCCATAATGCTTGTTCAGTTCAAACATGGTTTTGAGGTAAACATAGGTTTTACCAGTACCGGTTTCCATTTCAATATCAAGACTACACCGACCTAAGTTTTTAATTAAATCAGCCGACTGTTTGATATTGTTTATATTTTGTATTTTTTTAATATTAGCGAGTAACTCGTTATCGGTTAACGAAATAATTTCATTTTTAAAACCAATATCGATTGCGCTATCATCTGATGTATAACTTGAAGCCGTTTCATAACTCATTTCTGCCTGAGTAGGTGCATTGCCTAAATCACGCACATAACGCAGGCTATTTTGATAACCTTGCCCGTTAAAAACTTGAACTACTGCATTTACTGCATCGGTTTGATATTGTTGAATTTTAAAATTAAATTTCATTACAACACCTTCCTCTTGGTTTCAGGGCTGTAGGTAGTAAAAATTTGTTCAAAATTGGTGGCAACACTATCATTTTCCATTGAGCTGTCACGCATAACAAAATAGTAAGGTTTTTGTTTGGCAATAGCCGTGATGACCTCTTCATTAATGTCTGTATCAAAGCAAGCCATTAAAAAGTTATCTGCTACGTTAAATACGGTTTTACCAGCAATGGTGGTTTGCTTAATATCACTAGAAAGTAATACCCCTAAATCCAGCATAACTTGGAACAATAAATCTTCCGCCGTTCTATCGGTTTTGATATTGTCAATCAGGGCGTCAAGAAGATCGGTATTATACTCAGCAGGGTTGTAATAAACCTCTTTCATATTACTGCTATCGCACTTTAAGACGCGAAAGCCTTTATCAAATTTAGCCTGTGGATTTTCTTGAGCAATTTTATTGCCTGCCCGGCGAATGCGCTCTTTACCAATTTCGCAGATATTTTTATAACCAGCCTTGTAAGCTTCGCTTTTCTCATCCGTTGATTCTGGCAGTTGCACCATGATAAATTTGCGGTTGCCGCCGTCTTCTGCATTGAGTTGCATAATTGTATCAGCTGTAGTAGCGGATCCTGAAAAAAAATCCAGAACAATGTGTTCATTTTTTACATTGGCAATTCTTAACAAAGCTTTTATCAATTCAATTGGTTTTGGGTTACTAAAAATATTTTTGATGCCAAAGAGGGTTGTTGCATAGTCGTTAGCACCTTGATTATGTCCAAATTGTTCATGAGTCCACCAATTTGTCGCACATTGTCCCTCTTCTTCTCGTTCAAATTGATAGTATTTTTTCCTAGGCATTCCATTTCCACTTTTGGGAAAGTATATGCGTCCTTCTTTAAGGTATTTTTTAAAGGTATCTTCTTCTCCCATCCATTCTTCATTGAGTATTTTTCCTGTTGGTGTAACAATTGTATATTGACTACCCGATTGGTCAGAACCTACTTTCCATGGCTTACTAGCCCAACAACCAAGAGGATCATTATCAGGATTTGAGAAATTTGCTGTCAAATTAAGCTTTCCTATACCGGAGTTTTTTAAGAATCTACTATTTTTTGCAAAAGCTAGAATGTGTTCTGTAACAATTCCTATCATTTTTGTTTTGTCATTTGGCTGATTGTGTCTTCTTCTCCAATGAATGTGTCCTTCGAAATTGCTCTCACCAAAAATCTCATCACAAATTTTTCTAAGTTGTGCCACCTCATTATCATCAATACTAATAAAAATCACGCCATCATCAGTCAATAGATCTTTGGCGAGTTTTAAACGTGGATAAATCATATTCAGCCAATCAGTATGAAAGCGGCCATTGGTTTCCATATTTTTTATTAACCGATTGCCTTCATCATCAAATTGCCCACTGTTTTCAAGGTATTCTGATGAGTTTTGGGTAAAATCATCTTCATAAACAAAATCATTACCGGTATTATAAGGCGGGTCGATATAGATCATTTTGACTTTGCCAAGGTAAGTTTCCTGCAATAGTTTTAGTACTTCAAGATTATCACCTTCAATATATAAATTTTTGGTATTGTCAAAATCAACACTTTCTTCACGGCAAGGTCGTAAGGTTTTGGCTATGGGGGCATTGGCAAGTAGAATCGATTTCTTTTTATCTGGCCAAGTAAATTGGTAACGTTCTTCTCGACCTTCAACAATCACTGATGAAAGTTCTTGTTTGAGCATATCAAAGTCGATGGCGTATTCCACTTCACCTTGTTGGTTTTTGCGTTCAGTAATACAGTTCGGGAATTGTGCACCGATTTTTTTGATATTTTCATCCACTTTATTGAGTGAATGCATCTTTAATTTATCCATTTAAGAATCCTTTAACTCTTGTTTCAATTGGTTAATTTTTTGCACCAATTCAAATACTTTTTTAGGCTGTAGCTCTTTTCTTGCTTGCTTTTCAAGACGTGCAATATTTAAAATCAGTTTTTGTCTTTTATCGGCAATGATAATCTGCTGCTCAAGGCTATTGCCTTGCTCAATATTGAATTTGCCGACTTGTTGAATGATGTTTTGCCAGACATTATCAAGGTTTAATCCTTTTAATTCAATGTGTAATTCTTCTTTAGCTTGCCAATCACTTTGTATCAATTTATGTTGAAAAACGGCCAATTTAGCCTGCTTAGCATATTGCAAAATAAATAGTATATTTTGCGGTATTAGTTTGGATAATAAAACAAGGCTTGTTTCATTAAAATTGATTTTTTTTAGTTGTACCAATGCCACAAAAAAAGCATTAATGTTGTTTCCTGCTGCGAGATTTATCTTTGCTGCGGAAACCTCGTTAACAAGGGTAATTTTAGCTATATCTGCATCGACTTTTTCTTTCGTAGCATTGTTCAGTTTAAACTTTGCATAGATTGTTTTTTTAGCTAACTGGTGATTTATTTCTGTCGTTTTGGGCAAACCAAGCATTATGCTACCTTATTTTCTGATTCACTGACAACTAAAAAACAGATTAATTCAAAGTCATCTAGACCTTTTATACTATCGGTAACAAAACTAACTGAGTTACCGCTTAAAAAATTATCAATATCACTGTGTTTTTTTACTTCAATAATTGAATTTATGGCATCACCAAGTCGTTGTGAAAAATGAGTCATATTACTGCCATCGGCTGTGATTTTGTTAAATTGCTGATACAATTTTGCAATGGGTTCTGTTTTGCCTTTGCAAAGTAAGCGTATTTTATCGAGTAATTGTTTTGGCGATAAATGATCACAAATAACTTCGCCATTATTAGCTACATACACCATGTAAAACGGATGAAGTCGATTTTGATTATTAATATTAATGCTGTTTGCCCGATTTTTTAATATATAAATAACTCCTGCGGGTATATCTGGTGAAGCTGGCACAACTGCATGTAATCCATACGGTGTTTTATCAAGCTCAGGATGGTTTTTGATATACTCTAGCAAATCAAGTCTAAATTCATTTAAACCTAAATCCATAATTGATATACTGTTAGTGATATCTTCAATATCAACCACTTCGTCTTGTAAGCGTTTGAGCTGTGCTTTACGATATGCTAAATCGGATTTTTCTTCTTCACTTAAAATATTGTCATCACCTGTTGCAGTCATGTCGACAATTTTCATGCGAGTTTCTACCTTAGCTTTTAGATCAATATATTCATCTAAAGTAACATCAGGCCAAAAGTTAACTAGCTGAATCGACTGATTTTTGCTGCCTATGCGATCAATACGTCCAAACCGCTGAATAATTCGTACCGGATTCCAATGTATATCGTAATTAATTAAATAATCACAATCTTGTAAGTTTTGCCCTTCAGAGATGCAATCGGTTGCAATTAATATATCAATCTCATGAGTGTTATTCGGCATTAACAAGTGTTTATCTTTTGATTTGGGTGAAAAGCAGGTTAAAACAGTGTTTAAATCACAATGCAATTTAGGTACAGTAGATCTTCCGTCAACCGAACCTGTTATCATTGCGGTATGTAGGGAAAAGTTATTTTGTACATACTGGCTAACGTGATCAAACAAATAACTTGCTGTATCGGCAAAAGCGGTAAATATAATCACTTTTTTATTATTGTTATTAATGGGGTTTAGTTGCTTATTTTTAATAATAGTAAGTAAATTTTGTAATTTAATATCATGTTTTGCGGTGATATCACTTATCATATGAGTTAATAATGATAAGATTTCATAATCTTTAGTAAGATAGTGTTTCCATGAAAGATAATCCATATCGGCTAAGGCAATTTTTACTTTTTTGCCAAATGTAAATAACTGATCATTATTTTGTTCATCTTCATCAAGATCATTGAAATTAGTAATATCGGTAAGCTCTAATTCTTTTTTTATACTTTGATTATAAGATTCAATAGTAGCTATTGTTTGCTGAATAAAGTTTTTTATACGCTCTAATGTATGATTAAATGAGAATACCGAGCTTTCCAGTCGTTTCATCAAGTTGATTGCCATTAAACGACGAATTCCTTGTTCTCGATTAGCTTGGGTAAATCCTACATTGATTGTGTTGTCCTCATATATTTCTGCATACTTTTCCATTTTACTTGGTAAGATAAAGTGGGTAGGGGTATAAATTGATAGATTCAGTAGCATTAGTTGTTCGAAAATTTCGTTATAACTTATTGCATTAGCTAAATCAGTTAGTTTAGGTCTTACTGAAATAGGCTTGAGCCTGGTTGGAAAAGTACCTATATCTGTGGTATCGTAATATTTTTGAATGTGTTTGCGTGAACGAGCAATCGTAACAGAATCCAATACTTCGAAAAAGTCAAAATCCAACATCCGTAATAGGCTTTCTGTTGTTCTTTCAGTTGTATCTTGTTTACTCCAAATGTTAAATGCTTTTTGTGCATTCTTAAAAATCTCATCCAATGAACGATGAGTATTGAGATTTTCATCAATATGACTGGTTTTTCCTTCGTAAGCAAGGGCTAATTGATTTTTTAAATCATTGAAACGATTATTAACAGGTGTTGCGGAAAGCATCAATACTTTAGTTTTGACCCCTTTTCGGATCACTTGATTAAGTAATTTTGAATATCGATTTTCTTTTTCATTTTCGTTGTCTTTGCTTGATAATTTGCCACCATTACGGAAATTATGTGATTCATCAATCACTACAAGGTCGTAATTATTCCAATGAATTCGATCTAAATCTATACCATTTGATTTACCACAAGAGCGATTAAGGTCGGTATGAAAAAGCACATCATACCGTAATCGATCTTCAGCGATGGGGTTATTAATGTAATTTGCTTTGTAAGTGTTCCAGTTATTGTTCAGTTTTTTAGGGCATAAAACGAGCACAGACTTATTTCGGTTTTCATAATATTTAATTACTGATAAAGCAGTAAATGTTTTACCCAGCCCAACACTGTCAGCTAAAATACAGCCATTATATTTTTCAAGTTTATTGATGATTGCTAAGGCTGCATCTTTTTGAAAGTTGAATAGCATATTCCAGATTTTGCTATTTTTGAATCCAGTAGCTTCGTTGGGCAATACATCTTCTGAAATATCTTCAAGAAATTCATTAAAAATATTATAGAGGATAACAAAATAGATAAACTCAGGTGAATTTTCATTGTAGGCGCTGGCAATATTGTCGATAACAATATTGGTTACATCCTGAAGTTTAGTTTTATCTTGCCAAAGTTCATTAAAAATGGAAAGAAATTTAATTGAATCTGGAGAAGGAATCTTTTGTACTATGTTGTAAGCATTGTTTCCTCGTTCACAACCTAGATCAATAGTTGTAAATCCATTGATTGGTATATAAGCATTATCGTCTACATGTATGAATCCAGCCATATTTTCATTAGTGATGTTGGATTTAAATGTAACCTTTTGTCTAATCCAATCAGCACATTCTTTAGCAATCGCTTTTTGTGTTAATTCGTTACGAAGTTTAATTTCAAATTCGGTACCATAAAGGCTACGTTCTCGATTAAGGCGTGGTATGTAGAATTCTCTTTGTGCTTTTGGGGTTTGCTCGGTTATAAAGGTTGGCGAAGTAAAGATGAAACGGAGTTCATCTATATTTTTCAACTCTTTTTTGAGTTTTTCAAAAGCAAAAAATGAAAAGCATGCGGCAACGATTGCTAATTTACTCCCTTGCTTTATTTCGCCTGATAGATCTTCTTGGAGCGTTTTCGTTATGTTATCTATGATTCCCATTGTTTTATTTTCTCTGCGATATTATCTGTACTAATGCTAACTTCCCTTATTTTAAATTAGCTTCTACAAAAAAGTATTGTCATTGGTGATTAACTACAGCGCAATTTATTGTGATATTTTTATTATTGTAAAAATGTAAATTATTGTCTAGAAATGTTTTTATCTATTTTTTGCTAAAAAGTATGGTTATTGATAGTGGATAAAAATTGGAAAAAAATTTACTGATATAAATAAAAATCATAAGCGAATATCTCATGGTCAAAAAAAGTTAGTGTTAAGTTTAAATAATAATTAATTATCTTTTAACTCTTTCTAAAAAATACACTCACAAGTAGAAAATTTTTTATGATCAAAATAGAATTTAAATATGAAAAAATGATAGTGCAACAAATAACCTAATATTAAGTTTCTAATATATTGGTTATTTACATATAATATTTCATTTATTCAATCGATTTGCTATATATTATTTATGTAATTATGCGATATATACCTGATAACTAGCTCAAACTGTATTTTAAAAGTGATTAAGTATATAATGCCCCACAAATTTAATTAATTTATATCATCTAATATATATTTTTATGAAATCTTCAATTATCAACAAATTAGAAATGCTACAAGAGCGTTATGAAGAAGTTCAAGCATTATTGTCTGATGCTTCGGTTATTGCGGATCAAAATCGCTTTCGCACTTTATCTAAAGAATATTCGCAATTAACAGGGGTGGTTAAGTGCTTTTCTGATTGGAAGCAAACACAAGAGGATATCGAGACAGCTAAAATGATGCTATCTGATCCTGAAATGAGTGAAATGGCTCAAGAGGAGTTAAATGAAGCATTAAGTCGAGTTGAAGAACAAGAAAAGCAACTACAAGTTTTATTATTACCTAAAGATCCTAATGATGATTATAATTGTTTTGTCGAAGTTAGAGCAGGAACGGGGGGTGATGAAGCGGCTATTTTTGCAGGTGATTTAGCCCGAATGTATACAAGATTTGCCGAGTCGCACAGTTGGCGTGTTGAGATTATGAGTGCAAATGATGGTGAACATGGTGGCTATAAAGAAGTTATTATGTTAGTGAGTGGGGATGGTGTTTATGGCCATTTGAAATTCGAATCGGGTGGACACCGAGTTCAACGCGTGCCAGAAACCGAATCGCAAGGTCGTATTCATACATCGGCTTGTACTGTTGCTGTTTTACCAGAAGTCCCTGAAGCAGAAATGCCTGAAATTAACCCCGCTGATTTAAAAATTGATACCTATCGTTCATCTGGCGCAGGTGGTCAGCATGTTAATACAACAGATTCTGCTATTCGTATTACCCACATTCCTACGGGCATCGTTGTTGAATGTCAAGATGAGCGATCGCAACATAAAAACAGAGCCAAAGCAATGTCAGTTTTAGCCGCAAGAATTCAAGATGCGGAACTACGTAAGCGCCAACAAGAAGAGGCTTCAACACGTCGAAATCTATTAGGTTCAGGCGATCGTTCAGATAGAATCAGAACATATAATTATCCACAAGGTCGAGTAACCGATCATCGAATTAATTTAACGCTTTACCGTTTAGATGAAGTCATGGAAGGAAAATTAGAGATGCTAATCGATCCGATTGTGCAGGAATATCAGGCTGATCAACTAGCAGCTTTATCGGAACAAGATGAATGACATACTTACAATGGCTTAAAAGTGCCTCTCAAACCTTAACAGATAGTGAAAGCCCAAAGCGAGATGCTGAAATTTTACTGAGTTTTGTTACGCAAAAAACGCGGACATTTTTAATGGCGTTCAGTGAAACATTGCTAACTGATGATGAATTGATTGCTTTATCTGAATGTTTAGAACGCAGGAAAAATGGTGAGCCTATCGCTTATATAACTGGCGAAAAAGAGTTTTGGTCTTTAAAGTTTAATGTTTCTAACGCCACTTTAATACCTAGACCGGATACCGAAAAATTAGTTGAATTAGGTTTAGAGTATCTTCCTAAAGTGCCTTGTGAAGTATTGGATCTTGGCACGGGAACAGGCGCGATAGTTATTGCAATGGCAACCGAACGTCAAGACTGTTTATTTACCGCAATTGAAAAAAATAAAGATGCCCTAATCTTAGCTCAAAAAAATGCTGCCCAAATTGGGGTGAATAATGTTTATTTTTTACAAGGTGATTGGTACAAACCAATAAAGAATAGAAAGTTTTCAATGATTGTCAGTAATCCTCCTTATATTGAGCCAACAGACATCCACTTATCCCAAGGCGATGTACGCTACGAACCAAGAAGCGCATTAGTTTCTGAAGATGATGGTTTAGCTGATATTAAACTAATTGTACAAGGTGCAACTAAGCACTTAAACCAATATGGGTGGTTACTAATAGAACATGGTTGGAAACAAGGCGAGGCAGTGCAAACTGTTTTTAAACAACACGGATTTCAATTAGTAGAAACCTTCACCGACTACAGTGGTAATGATAGAGTCACCCTTGGTCGCTGGTTTAAACCTTAACTAGGAAAATTTTATGATGCAGCAAAAAAAAGTAAACATTGGTGACATTACTGTCGCTAATGATCTACCCTTTGTACTATTTGGTGGTATGAATGTGCTTGAATCTCGTGATTTGGCGATGAAAATCTGTGAACATTATGTCACCGTTACCAATAAACTAAATATTCCTTATATTTTTAAAGCCTCTTTTGATAAAGCAAATCGCTCATCAATTCATTCCTATCGTGGACCAGGATTAGAAGAAGGGCTAAAAATATTCCAAGAGCTTAAACAACAATTTGGCGTTAAAATTATTACTGATGTACATACTGAAGCACAATGTCAACCCGTTGCTGATGTGGTTGATGTAATTCAATTACCTGCCTTTTTAGCAAGACAAACTGATTTAGTTGTTGCAATGGCTAAAACAGGCGCAGTAATTAATGTCAAAAAACCACAATTTGTTAGTCCAGGGCAGATGGGCAATATTGTTGAAAAATTTGAAGAGGCTGGTAACAATCAAATCATCCTTTGTGATCGTGGTAGCTGTTTTGGTTATGACAACTTAGTGGTTGATATGCTTGGTTTTAACATTATGAAAAAAGCAAGCAAAGGGTCACCAGTTATTTTTGATGTTACTCATGCTCTTCAATGCCGTGATCCTATGGGAGCAGCATCAGGTGGACGTCGTGGCCAAGTAACTGAACTTGCACGCTCGGGCATGGCTGTTGGTATTGCTGGGTTATTTTTAGAATCCCACCCAGATCCAAGTCATGCAAAATGTGATGGACCGTCAGCATTACCACTAGCAAAATTGGAACCTTTCTTAAAACAGATGAAAGCCATTGATGAACTAGTAAAAAGTTTTGATGAAATTGATACTGAACACTAAGAGTTTAATTATTTAGCTACAATTAAAAAAACGTTATTTATTATAAAGTAAACGGTATTTTTAGCATATTAATAAAAAAGAGAAACCAAATATGATTTCTCTTTTTTATTTGGTTATGTGGTCATTTTACGTCATTAATCTTTAGAAATTACTTACTTTTTAATCTTCAATTTTTCAACCACGGTAATAAATATACATAAAAAATGCCATACCCTAAATCATAGGTAGCGTGTTGATATTATAAATAAAATTGGTGATAGACTAAATATTGACACCAAACGTTCATCTAGAACATATTCATTAACATCTTCTAAAATCGTCATAACACATTAAATAATGTGACTTTAATGATTAATACTAACGTAATTTTGTACGTGGGTTGTCCATTTACAATGGGATATTTATACAAAGGTTTTTATTTTAAGTTATATTTTTGTAAAAAATATTCAGGATTCTATACCGTCATAAGTTTAAAAAATTCTAAAAAAGTCCGTTATATTATTTTTTTTAATAAAAAAAGTTGTGACTTTTATCTAAAAATTAGCATAAAAATCGATTTTTTTAGTGATTATGATCACGATTTAGAGTGTTTAATTTGCTAGATAAAATATGTTTATGCATTATAAAAATGTATATTTATCTTATATCTGAATTTAAATATACCACCTAAACATGTCACCTAAATATAGTTTAGGAGTTAAATATTTAAAATAAAAATTAATTTTAATTTACCTATAAATCACATTTTTATAGTTTATTGTAAGTTAAACAGCATAAATTTATCATTTTAGGAAAACCAATATGAATACCTATAATGCACAAATAAAACCTCGTCCATTTAATCATTTAACTAAATTGATTTTATCCTTATCTATTTTAAGTAGTGCCGTTCCTGTTTATGCTACCTACGAAAACCATTTTGTCGATGATTCTTCATTAACTGGTAATGTCTTTTTTTGGAATCGAGATCGTGAACGCAAAGATATTGATACACATAAGTATGAAAAAAACCTAAGACACACTTCATTCAATACTAATTTGGATTTTAAATCAGGCTATATTGCCGATAGATTGGCTATTGAACTCGGTGGTTATGGCGCTTGGGAAGTCAGTAATGGCGGTAATGGTCACCCAAATGAAATAGGATTTAGTGGTGCTCATACCCGTTGGGATGAGGATTGGAAAAAAGATGTCAGCGGATTGAGCTTTTATAAAGCACAAGCAAATTTCAAAATTGACGAATTATTTTGGATAAAAGCAGGTTATATTCAGCCATCAGGACAAACATTACTTGCGCCACATTGGAGTTTATTACCGGGTACTTATCGTGGGTTTGAGATAGGTTCAACGCTTGATTTTGATAGCGCTGGAGCATTGTCGATGTCATATATATGGAGTGATAAATATAAAGCACCTTGGTATAAACGGCTTTATGAATTTAAACAGTGGGGAAAAGGTAAAAAAATTGATTATTTACATTCTGCCGGTTTGAAGTATGACTTTAAAAATGACTTAGTATTAGAAAGTGCATTTGGACAAGCACAAAATTATATGAACCAATTTTTTGGTAAAGTATCTTATAAAATGGAAGTGTTTGATAATCCTATGATTATGAGCTACCAATTTTATGGCGCTAAAGATCAATCGCATAAAGGTACAGATGTATATGATGGCTTAGCGTGGTTGCAAGCAGCAACATTAGGCTATCAAGTTGGTGCTATAGGTCTACGATTTGAAGGCGTTTCGGTTAAAGCTGATGGAGAACAGGGATTCTTTTTACAGCGTATGACACCTGATTATGCTTCATCAAATGGTCGTTTAGATATATGGTGGAATTCTCGCTCAGACTTCAATGCCAATGGTGAAAAAGCAGTGTTTGCTGAAGTGACTTATGATTTAAGTCACTTATCTCATTATTTAGCGGGTTGGAAAACAGGTGCGTCTTATGCCTATGGTTGGGATGCAAAACCTAGCACTAATCGTCAATACAATCAAAAACAGCGTTTGATTGAATCTGCATATAACTTTGATTTAGGTTATACCGTGCAAGAAAGTTGGGCAAAAGATACAACCTTCCAATTGCACTATACCAAATATAATAACCATTCAAATATACCGAGCTGGGGTGGTGGATACGGTAATATCTTCCAAGATGAACGGGACATTAAATTTATTGTTACAATTCCATTCACTGTTTTTAGTGCTAAACAAAAATAGGTAAAAAAGATGAAAAAGATTAAGGCAACGATATTAGCAACTTCAATCCTTTCTTTGTTAAATATATGTGCGATCCAATCAGTACATGCTTCTCAACAAATTGCTGATTTGATTAGTTCTCAACTTAATGTTAAATATGAAGTCGTCGACAATCAAGCAAACGCAAATGGCGTTAACTGTTCAGCTTTAGGTGCTGATTGGGCTTCTTGTAATAACGTCATGATTTCAATTAAAAATACTGGAACAGCCATTAATAATAAAGATTGGGCTATCTATTTTGATAATATCAGAATGATTCTAGCTGTAGACAATGATCAGTTTAAAATCACCCATATTACAGGTGATTTACATAAGCTCGAGCCAACAGAAAAGTTCACTGGTTTTCCTGCTAATACAACGGTGAATATTCCAATTATTGGGGAATATTGGATTGTAAGTGAAAGTGATGTTATGCCTCGTTGGTATGTAACTTCAAGTGATGCTAAACCCAAAATTATTGTTAACACTAACACGGATTCTGACAATTTATCGGCATTTGTTGCACCAATAAAACAACAATGGAAAAGAACGGCTGATGATCACAATATTTTAATGACGCCTGCTAACCGTTTTGAATATAACGCCGATATTAATAAATTATCTGAATTATCGTTACGAGGGCAAATTCTACCAACACCAAGCAAACTTAAAATAGGTAAAGAGGATGTTACGATTGATCAGCAAGGCGTTAATTTAATTCTTGATGGTTTAAATCAAGATAATTTAGCTATTCTAAAGGCACAATTTAAAGCATTAAACATAGCTGTGACAGAAAAAGGTTATCAAATAAAAGCAACGATTGATCCTAAACAATTCGAACAAGGAAAAGTAGGATCATATCAATTAGATATTAAAAATGATAAGACATTAATCACCGCTTATGATGAAGCAGGAATTTTTTATGCAGTTCAGTCAATTTTATCTGTTATTCCTGTAAATCATGCTAATTCAATACCAACGTTAAATGCAGTCGATTCGCCACGTTTTACATATCGAGGGATTATGCTTGATATTGGGCGTAATTTTAAATCTAAACAAGCCATATTAAGTTTATTAGATCAAATGGCAAAATATAAAATGAATAAATTCCATTTTCACTTAAGTGACGATGAAGGTTGGCGAATTCAAATTCCTGGATTACCTGAGCTAACTGATATCGGTAGTAAACGCTGTCACGATCTCACGGAGCAAAATTGTTTATTACCACAATTAGGTTCGGGACCTGATAGTAATACAAGTGGATCAGGATTTTTAAGTCGTAATGATTACATTGAAATTGTCAAATATGCAAAAGCACGCTTTATCGAGGTTATTCCTGAAATCGATATGCCTGCACATGCCAGAGCCGCAATAGTATCAATGGAAGCACGTTATAAACGCCTAATGAATGAAGGAAAAGAGCAACAAGCTAATGAGTATCGTTTAGTTGATCCAACCGATACATCCAATACCACAACGGTACAATTTTATAATCGCTTAAGCTATTTGAATCCTTGTCTTGATTCATCTAAACGCTTTGTTAATAAAGTTATCGATGAAATCGCAAAAATGCATATTGAAGCAGGGCAACCGCTTAATACTTGGCATTTTGGTGGTGATGAAGCTAAAAATATCCGTTTAGGTGCAGGTTATCAAGATCTGCAAGCAAAAGAAAAAACTAATATTAAAGGTACTATTGATCAAAGTATTGAAGATCATCCATGGGCTAAATCACAAGCTTGTCAAACTTTTGTGAGAAAAGGCGAAGTGAAATATATTGAACATCTACCAAGTTATTTTGCCCAACAAGTCAGCACCATTATTAAAGAGCATGGCATCAATCATATGCAAGCATGGCAAGATGGCATGAAACATGCCGAAAATGCCAAATCTTTTGTGGTTGATAAAGTCACAGTTAACTTTTGGGACACATTATATTGGGGGGGATTTGATTCAGTTAATGAATGGACAAATAAAGGTTATCAAGTAATTATCTCTAATCCAGACTATGTTTATTTAGATATGCCATATGAAGTGAATCCAAAAGAAAGTGGTTACTATTGGGCAACACGTTTTAGTGATGAACGTAAAATATTTAGTTTTGCACCGAATAATTTACCTCAGAATGCTGAAACTTCGGTTGACCGAGATGGTAATCCATTTACAGCTAAAGGTACTATGAACTGGTCAGGTGCTTATGGGCTATCAGCACAAATTTGGACTGAAGATATCCGTAGTGATAACAAAATGCAATATATGGCTTTTCCTCGTTTACTAGCGGTTGCTGAAAGGGCTTGGCATCAAGCTGATTGGGAAATGGCTTATCAAAAAGATCGCCAATATCAGCAAGGTGAAACACATTATGTAGATAGCAAAGCGTTACATGATGATTGGAATCGCTTTGCTAATTTACTTGGACAAAGAGAGATAGCTAAACTTGATCTTGCGGGTATAAATTATAGATTACCTATTCCTGGTGCAAAAATTGTAAATGGTAAATTAAACGCCAATATTGCCTTTCCTGGGTTGAACATTGAATATTCAACCGATAACGGAAAAAATTGGAAATGTTATAATGATCCAGTTGCTATTAATAAAGATGATACTATTTTTGTTCGTAGTATTTCGCCAGATCAAAAAAGAACAAGTCGTATAGAAAAGCTAAATTAAGCTTTAAAACACTAATATTCTTATCCGTTTATCGGATAAGAATAAAGCCTAAGAAAGGGAGTTGATGATATTTAATGAAGCGTTTCCATTAGCTCCATTTCGTCAAAATCGTCATCATTCCCATCTTCAAAATAAGTGCCCCAACCATCATATGTGACGCCAAATTGGCTAGTAAGTGCGATGATTTCTGCAATTTGTGCATTTATTAGTTCGGCATTGAGTGGGCTTTCGGTAACAATATCAAAAGCGATAATAACATTGCCTGCATCGTCAATATCTTCATCGGGATCGGTTGCTTCATAGCCTAATTTATAGGCTTCTAATGCCACTTTTTCTAATTTATCAAAATGTTGAGATGAAATGTGATGTTCAATAATATAAAGTGCATGAGGATCGCTACCATCTTCTAATAGTTCCTCAATAATTGCGCTAGTATCTTGTTGAGCAAGGCGAATTTGATCTTTCATAATATACCTTTTAGTGGTCATGCAAATTGTGTGGTATATTACACGTTTCAAAATAATTTTCGAGAAAAAAATGATCGTTGATTTACATTCACATACTACAGCATCGGATGGTCTTTTAACACCTAGCGATCTTGTCAAAAGAGCGGTGGATAACCAAATTGCTATTTTGGCTATTACCGACCATGACACCGTTAAAGGTTTACCTGAAGCTCAAAAAACGATTATTACCGAAAATTTACCTATTAAATTAGCTTGTGGTGTTGAAATATCAACTTCTTGGAAAAACAACGAAATCCATGTTGTTGGGTTAAATATGGATATTGCACATCCTGAGTTAACGACACTGCTATCATCACAAGAACAAGGAAGAATCGATCGAGCGTTGGCTATAAGCCATAAATTAGCTAAAGTTAGTATTGAAAACGCTTATCAACAAGCACAACAATTTGCAAAAGGAGACATTGTTTCGCGTGCTCATTTTGCAAGATTTTTAGTTGCTAATGGCTATGTTAAAGACATTAAACGCGCCTTTAAAACGTACTTAGGAAAAGGTGGTTATGCTTATGTACCTGCAACATGGTGTAGTATTTCAGATGCAGTTAATGCCATTCATGCGGCAAGAGGGCAAGCAGTACTTGCGCATCCAAGTCGCTATGATCTAACTTTAACTAAATTGAAATTATTAATAAGTGAGTTTAAATCTAGTGGTGGTGATGCAATTGAAGTTTCACAAAGCAGGCAAACGCAAGATGATTTACAAAAATTAGCTAAATTAGCCAATGAATTTGAACTATTGGCATCACAAGGATCGGATTTTCATGGTGTTGACACCTATTTAGATTTAGGAAAAACAACCCCACTACCCGGTAGTGTTACACCAATTTGGCATAATTGGAAACTCTAAATAAATCTGGATTAAAATCGATTTATATTCGTGCTTCACTATAAGGTTAACGATATAAAATTTAATTATGCAAATCAGATTAACAATAATATTGATATAGAAGAAAATTATGAGTCAAACTTTTTATATTCATCCAGATAATCCGCAAACTCGATTATTAAATCAAGTTGTCAACATATTAAATGATGGTGGTGTTATAGCTTTTCCGACCGATTCAGGATATTCACTGGGTTGTTTACTAGACAATAAATCGGGTGTTGATCGAATTTGTCAAATTCGTCAACTTGATAAAAATCACAATTTTACCTTGATGTGCCGTGATCTTTCTGAACTATCTAGTTATGCTTTTGTAGATAACACAACTTTTCGGTTACTAAAAAATAATACCCCAGGTAAATATGTTTTTATTTTACAGGCAAGTAAAGAAGTACCTCGTCGATTGATGAATGAAAAACGCAAAACAATTGGACTAAGAATTCCTGATAATAAAATTGATTTAGCGTTGCTCGAATTATTAGGGCAGCCATTAATGACTGCGACATTAATTTTACCTAATGATGACCAAGCGCAATCCGATCCCGACGAAATAGAAGATAAAATAGGTTATCAGCTTGATGCGATTGTGCACGGTGGTTATATAGGTCAACAACCTACCAGCGTAATTGACTTGACTAATGACTATCCAACAATTATTCGTAAAGGAAGTGGAGACACTAAGCCATTCGAATAAATGTTCATTTTTTATTGTCAATATATCGACAATATAGTTAATAGAAAATTGATACCTGAGAAGGTAACAGCGAGGATTTTATGAAAAATAGCAAATTAGCATTCCCACAACTTGGCAAAAAGACAAATAGCGTTAAAGCAAAGGAAAAGCAACTCTACGAAAAACCAAAAACCTCAAAAGTACCAGCTATTACACGCAAAACATCGGCACATGATAATACTGAAAAACTCCAAAAAGTATTAGCTAATTTAGGTAATGGATCACGCCGAGAGATTGAAGCAATGATTGTGGACGGTAAAATCAGTGTAGATGGTAAAATTGCCTCATTAGGCGATCGAGTTGATGTAAATGCAAACCCTAAAATTCGTATCAATGGACATTTAGTTCAGCTTAGAAGTAAAGAAAAAGAAGTTTGCCGAGTACTAGCTTACTACAAACCAGAAGGTGAAATTTGTTCCCGCAATGATCCGCAAGGACGGGCAACTGTTTTTGAACGTTTACCTAGATTAAAAAATGCACGTTGGGTGAACATTGGCAGACTTGATATCAATACATCGGGTTTATTATTATTCACAACTGATGGTGAATTAGCTAATCGATTAATGCATCCACGGCACGAGATTGAGCGTGAATATGCAGTGCGAGTATTTGGTAATGTGACTGATCAACAAATTAACCAACTTCGTAAAGGGGTGCAACTAGAAGATGGCCCAGCCTCATTTCAATCAATTAAAGCACAAGGTGGTGATGGAATTAACCAATGGTTTAATGTAGTTATAACAGAAGGCCGTAATCGGGAAGTTCGTAGAATGTGGGAAGCTATTGATGTGCAAGTTAGTCGATTGCTACGCATTCGCTATGGCAATATCACTTTACCCAAAGGATTATCACGCGGAACTTGGCTAGAACTTGGTATTGACTCAGTCAATTACTTACGTGAACTAGTCGGTTTGCCACCTGAATCTAAAAGTTTCACCACAAGTTCTTCTTCTGACAAAAGAATAGTAAGACCTAAACGAGTCAAACTTAATCAACAGACTAAAACAACACGGCAAAGAGTAACTCAAAAAGCAACTCGAAAATAACCTTTACCCTGCCCTTAAATAGTTTGTTTAGCTATTTAAGGGTACCAGCATAAAATATAATTCACACCTTTCCTATTTCAAATAAACTGACTTGTCACCCAATAATAATGAGTAACTAGTTAATCAATTTTTAGCAAAAAAAGTTAATAAATTAGAACTAATTTATAATAGACTCACCAACTAGCTTATTAATCAAGCTATATTTAAACAGTTTTCATCTTAATAACAAGATGAACAAGCAAAAAAATAAACTAAAATGAATTGAAAGGAAAATTATGCGTATAATTATAGCTGTTTTTTTTATGTTCTTATTAGCCGCTTGTCATACACGTACAGCAGAAGAAGCTTATAAAGAAGGAAAATATTTAGAAAGCATCAACTTATTGGCGGATAGTATTGAGGATAAGGGTACTGCAAAATTAGGTCAAAAAGACGTACAACGACTACAAAATATCGTCAATAACGTTATGCAACATTATGAAACAACTTTATCAAATGCCAATAATCAGGATTATGCCAAACGAATAGAATGCTACCAAAATTTATTAGCAATGAAACTGCGATTAAGTGATCGCTTTTATAGCCAAGAAATCAGTTTTTTTGATAATAAATATGATTTTACTAAATTACAAGAGAGTATCGCAAAAGAGTACTATGACTATGGTAATTCAATCACAGGAACCGATAGTAAAAGTTATAGAATAAAAGCCGATTTATACAAAAAAGGATTTGAGCAATACAACTATAAAAACATTGAAAGTTTGTATAACAATGCAAATAAAAAATATATGCAACTTGCTGCTAAAGATTATTATGACCAAGGAAAAATGTTAGCACAGCAAGGTAATTATAAAGCTGCTGCGGATGCATTTAATAATGCCTCGGAAGTATATCAGCCTCTTGGCAAGTACAAAGATAGTGACAAACTTTCTATTGAGAATGATAGAAAACACTGTACTCAACAAGCAGAAAATGCTTATGAACAAGCACAACAATTAGCCAGAACAGCAACACGTCGTTATCAATTTCGAGAAGTTGCCCAATATTACGCTTCAGCTGCTTCGGCTTATCGCCAATACGGAGCGTTTCGCGATGCAGATTTCCAAGCAGATAAATATAAAAGAGAAGGGAAAATAAAAGTTTATTATAATTCTTCAGAATTAAAATCTTATGTAACAGATCTATTAAGTAAAGACTTTATAGAATTTGTTATCTACCAACCAGGACAAGCAGATGTCACGATCCGTGTAACGACAAATGTTGAATTTTCTGATCTTGGTAAATCAGTTAACAATGAAACCAAAACCGAAAAAATATTTGATAAATTTATTGAATTCGCTGACGAAAACGGTAATAAAAAGCAAGTTAAAACCTATAAAGATCAGCAGTTTAATTTACAAACTGTGACTCACAGCAACAAATTAACCTTAACCACTAAAATTGAGGCTCATGGAATCTATAGTTACAGTAAATCATTTAACATTGTACAAACGTCAGCAAAACATGATTATATCTACTCTGGCAATGTGCCATCAAATTTACATAATTACAGTAAAGGAACATTGCAAACCAAAGATAGCTTGCTTCGAGCGGCAAAAGAACAGCAATTAACAGAATTAAAAGTATATATTGAAGATATGGTTCGGGATTTATCATATCTATAATTACTATAAATGTCATAACTAAAATTTAACTAAATAAAGACTACTTACTCATTGGTGCTCATTTTTATAAATGAGTGTCCAATGAGTAAATTGAATGTTTTTATTTATTTGCGGAGTTGCTTTAATTCGTCCAATATAAAGAAGTACGGGATGGATTAGATCATATCTAGTCAAAAATTAAAAATGTGTTTGTTTGGGGCAGCGTTGGTTAGTAAACACTGTTTTCGGCTAAATGAAACTTGAATCCTTGTTGATGCATGATTTCTCGCAATGTTTATAGTATTAATTACTGTAAACAACACTAGAAATTCCTACAATTAAAAAGTTGCTATATCAGTACTAAATTTCATCTAAAATAAAACGACGTTTGGTTTATCAGAACATCAACTCCATACTTTTTCAATTCAATTATTGAAGTGATAACTAAAATAGTTGTTTTATCAAATTCATGATAAAATATGGTTTCTTTTAAAAACTTTACAAAAAATTAATACGATGAAAAAAATAAAATATTCTTTGTTGCTAGTTTGCAGCATAACATTGGTCGGTTGTTTTGGTTCAGATACCACTTCGTCTAGCTCTGTTGATCGTATGATTGATAATCCAACACCAAATGAAATAAAAGTGATTATTGATGGAAATGAATTAACCATTCCAGCAAAATCAAGTGTGAATTATACATTTGAATACGGTAAGCATACACTGTCTTACGGTAATCAATCATTAAATTTTATAGCTAAACCTTCAACAACTAATAGTTCAGGATTAATTAATCCTACTCAAAGTAATTATTATTTATTAACAACTTTCTATACAACTTCAAATGTGAGTGATGAAACTTACGATAAGTTGATAGCTAAATATTTAAATTCAGTTCCAGTAATTATTAAAGGTGAACAGCAAGAGCTTGAACTACCAGTTAAAGTTATTAATGATGTTTTTATTGAGCGTCAAAAAGATTTTTGGGATTATTCAGTAGATGAACCTTATCCAGATGAAGTAACTTTACGAGGGAAAGGGCAATTTCAATCTCGAAAAATCAAATTATTCCGAGAAGATGGCTTTATTGAAGCTTTAAAAGCAGAAGGGCTTAATGAAAAAGTTGATTTTATAAATGAACATCCTAAATTTTCTGAGCTTAAAAAATATACTATACCAAATATTCAGCTAGATGCTATTACTTGTAAGAAAGGTCGCGAATTTGTTGAAACGCAGTTAAATGATTGGAATAAGCTTTTTACTCTGACAGGTAAAGATTTGGCATTGTTATACAAACAGTTAACATCGTCTGAAACTTTTCACACGAAACATGCCATCATAACAGAATGTACGAAAGCAGGAGATTCAAATCAAAGCTATCAGTTCGCTACAAGAGAACTTGAGGGGGCATTCGATGAAACTAATCAACTTAATTTTTTTATTACTCAATAAACTAATTTAAGTAAAGGTAAATGTTTAACCGAATCGGTAATAGTTACATCTTCTTTATAATATAAGCGCCATATCTTTCGTCAGTGATAAGGCGTTAGTTTTGTTTTCATGTATATTCTTTATAGCCATTTTTTAAAGCTTCATAAATAAAGTGAGTTGTTCCTACATTAAATTTTTATCACTTCTGATGTTTACAATCTTCATACTAACCTCTAAACTAATTGATGTTCTCAACGGGGTGCCCTAAAGGGCTGAGAATGTTAGATAGGATAACATAACCCGCCGAACCTGAACTGGATCATGCCAGCGGAGGGATTTGAGTTATTGCACTTGCTCAAACCTTTTGTCTTTTATTTGCTATTTTGGAGGCAAAATGTTTTGTAAAAAATTGTTATTATCTTTGGTATTTTCGGTACCTTTTATGGCAAATGCTGCCAACGTAAAACCAACCTTAACTGTTTATAGTTATAATTCCTTTATTTCAGAATGGGGACCAGGAAAAGCAATTGAGAAAGGGTTTGAAGCACAGTGTAACTGTGAACTTGAGATTGTTACATTAGGCGATGGAGTAGCGGTTTTAAATCGAATGCGACTTGAAGGTGATAGAACTAATGCCGATGTAATTTTAGGATTAGACAACAATCTTTTAGAACAGGCAAAACAAGCCAAAATAGTTATACCTCATCAAATCAATAAACCAGATAATTTAAATACCAACTGGTGGGATAGTGATTTTATGCCCTATGATTTTGGTTATTTCGCTTTTATTTATGATCAACAAAAAATCAGTAATCCACCACACAGCATGCATGAGTTAGTAGATAATAAAGTCAACTGGAAAATTATCTATCAAGACCCACGAACCAGTACTCCTGGGTTAGGTTTATTATTTTGGGTGAAAAATATATATGGTGATGATGCTGCATCTGCATGGCAGAAAATAGCAAAAAATACTGTGACAGTGACCAAAGGTTGGGGTGAAGCTTATGGCCTATTTTTAAAAGGCGAAGCTGATTTTGTGCTTAGTTATAGCACTTCGCCAGTTGCACATATTATGAATGATAATGATCATCGTTATGCTGCTGCTATTTTTGACGAAGGGCATTATCGCCAAGTCGAAGTTGCGGGTATTACTAAGTATAGTCAGCATCCCGAATTGGCACGTGCTTTTTTACAATATTTATTAACGCCTGATGTACAACGTCAATTTGCTGAAAAAAATTTCATGTATCCGATTATTAATATAACGTTGCCTGAAGCTTTTCAGCAAATTAAACCAGTCAATAAAGCACTCGAGTTTGATGCTAAGCAAGTTAAAAATAATCAAAAGAGCTGGGTGCGTGAATGGAAATCCACCATTAGTAAATAGTTTTATTCAGTATAATGTTGAAATTAAGAACGTTAATCCTTGGCATTAGTGCTGCAAGCTTGATTTTAGTTGTATTAGGTTCAGCACTATTTGCGCTTTGTTTAGTTGCTTTTGAGTCTAATAATTTAACTGTCTATTTTGATAGTTATTTATTACATGTTATTTGGATAACAATATTTCAAGCAACGTTATCAACATTGCTATCTGTGTTATTGGCAATATTGATGTCTAAAGCCCTATCGATAGTCAATTTTTGGGGTAAAAATCTATTGCTACGCATTATGCCTATCACGTTTATATTTCCTACGTTGGTTGTGGTAACGGGGTTATTATCTGTTTATGGGCAACATGGTTTATTAGCGTCGTTTTGTCATTATTTAGGTTTGCCTTTTGTGATATCCATTTATGGTTTAAAAGGTATTTTATTGGCACATATATTTCTTAATTTCCCTTATGCTTGTTGCTTGTTTTATCAAACCTTAAATAGTGTACCAGCCGAACACAAACAATTAGCTGCTCAATTGAATTTTTCGAGTTTTACTTATTTTAAATTGGTGGAATGGCCACTATTGCGTCGACAGTTGCTACCTATGGCATCGCTAATCTTTATGCTTTGTTTTTCTAGCTTTGCTATTGTATTAGCTCTAGGTGGTGGACCTAAATATACCACACTTGAAGTTGCCATTTATCAATCCATCCGTGAATTTGATTTGATACAAGCCGTGCTTTTAGCATGTTTGCAGTTGGTTTGTTGTGCTTTTTTTATGGGGTTGATGCAAAAGTTTAATTATAGCTATAAATTTAACACTCAATATGTTAAGCAAAGTTATCGTTTACCTGTTTCGTTTAGCTTAATTTTGTCGAGTTTTGTTATTATTGTTATTGGTGCATTATTTATTTTGCTACCCATCATAACTATATTAATAAAAGGTATTTATTTTTTTCAGTGGTCATTTTTTTCAGTGGCCTTTCAACGTGCAGTTATGTTTTCTTTACTAATTGCTTTTGGGTCAGCCAGTATTGCTATGCTACTAGCTTTATTATTACTCTATACAAACAGCCGATTATTGATTTATCGGCAAATAAATTGGAGTAATCGATTAATGTTAATTGGATCGCTGATATTAATTATTCCAAGCATGGTGCTGGCGTCAGGTCTGTTTTTACTGTTATTTTCGTACGCTTATAGTTCGGTCTTTGTTTGTGTTTTGACGATGCTTTGTAACAGTTTAATGGCACTGCCATTTATATTAAAAAACCTTGCTGCACCAATGTATGATGTTACATCACGCTATTGGCATTTAAGCCAGTCACTTAATATTACTGGTTTTTGGCATTTTTATTTAATTGAATATAAAGCACTAAAAAAGTTAATTATCCAAAGTTTTGCCTTTTCAGCAATATTATCATTGGGTGATTTTGGTATTATTGCGTTATTTGGTGGCCAGTCAGTCACAACGTTACCTTATTATTTATATGAGCAAATATCGTATTATCATTATCATGAAAGTGCCGTAACGGCTGCATTATTGCTAATATTATCTTTTAGTTTACTGGTTGTGATAGATTATGATCGAACTGAATCAAATTAATTGTCAATACGATAATTTTAAAATGCATTTTGATATCAAAATTACTGCAAAAGAAAAGGTGGTTATTGTTGGGCCAAGTGGTGCAGGTAAAAGCTCATTGTTAAGCTTGATTGCTGGATTTATTTCACCAAATTCTGGGCAAATTTTACTTAATCATCAAAATATGACTCACACTCAACCAGGAAAGCGGCCCGTTTCAATTTTATTCCAACATAATAATTTATTTGATCATTTAAATGTTGAACAAAATATTGGCTTAGGCATAAAGCCTTGTTTAAAACTAAATACATCGGAACGCCAAACAATAGATGATATGTTAGCTAAAGTTGGTTTAACTGGTTTTAATAATCGTTATCCCGAACAACTTTCAGGTGGTCAGAGTCAACGTGTTGCGTTAGCTCGTTGTTTAATTCAACGTCGACCTATTTTATTGTTAGATGAGCCATTTTCAGCTCTCGATCAAGCATTACGCTTTGAGATGTTAGCATTAGTTGATCAAATTTGCGATGAGCTCGATTTGACATTAATGATGGTCTCACACAATCTTAATGATTCGCTTAGTTATTTTTCTCGTTGTTTGGTGGTGGATAATGGACAGATCGTTTTTTATGGTTTACCAAACCAATTAAACCAACCTGAAAATAATCACATTGCAAAGATATTGGGTTTAAATATCTCAAAAAATTAATAGTTTAGCATTTAATAATTTATATATTTAAATTTAGATATTTAAAGCTTAAGGTTTTATTAATCTACCAAGCATATATTGCATTTTATGATCAATAACAAAGCAAATTAAATATCTATGCTAAACATAAAAGCAACCAACAAATTTAGCTGGTCAGCACTTATCTTTAATATTTTATTTTTTACTTATTTTTCTAGTGCATTACAGTTATATATTTTTCTTTCGGGGCATTCCAATGCAATTGGACTTCGCGATTCAATTATCTATAGTTTGATTTGGCTTATTCCTGTTTTGATTTTTCCTGATTATACAAGAAAGATTGCGACTATATTTGGGCTTATTGTCGGCTGTTTGTCTTTGGTTTCTGTCGGTTATTTTGTGATTTATCGACAAGAATTTTCGCAAAGTGTATTTTTTGTTATGGCAGAATCAAATTATAGTGAATCGAGCGAATTTGTTCAGCAGTATTTTAGTATTAAATTAGTTATAGTATTGATTATTTATAGTTTAATGGGTGTTTATCTTTGGAGTAAAGTCAGACCTGTTTATATTAAAACTTCTACTAAATGGATTGTATCACTATTAATAGCTATTTATGCCATAATGCCTGTGTTTATTAGTGTGATAATAAAAAAATCATCTATTGAAAAAGCCGGAACTCATTTACTAACGCGTATGGAAACAACTGTGCCATGGCAACTTATTAATAGCTATTTAGCTTATCGATCTCAACTTAAAAATATGGAAGATATTTTAAATCATTTAGACACTTTACCTCCTGTTGAAAATTTAAAAGATGCTAACGGTAATACGCCTAGGACGTTGGTGTTAGTCATTGGTGAATCAACAACACGTAATAGGATGAGTATTTATGGTTATGGTCGAAATACCACACCTCAAATTGAGCAGTTTAAAAAAGATAATGCTGATTTTGTTGTATTTAACGATGTGGTTTCATCAAGACCTTATACTATCGAAATTTTGCAACAAGCGTTAACTTTTGCTGATGAGAAGCATCCCGATTTATACCTTAAAACTCCTTCATTAATAAATCTTATGAAGCAAGCAGGGTATAAAACATTTTGGATCACTAACCAGCAGACCATGACCAAGCGTAATACCATGTTGACTATGTTTTCTAAACAAGCCGATGAACAGTTTTATATGAATAACGATCGTAATCAAAGTTCAAGACAATATGATGAATCGGTATTTGATCCTTTCAAAAAAGTGCTAGCTGACAACGCTGAAAAGAAATTTGTTGTTATCCATCTGCTCGGAACACATATGAAATACGAGTTCCGTTACCCAAAAGACGGTAAGTATGACCGTTTTAAAGATAAGGAAAGTATTCCATATCCTCTCGATGACGATAAAGTAGATGTATATAATAGTTATGATAATGCAATAAGTTATAACGATTATGTCACAACAACACTGTTTAATATCTTCAAAAACAGTAAAGAAAATGGTTTTATGTTATATTTTTCAGATCATGGTGAAGATGTTTATCAAACGCCACCGCATAATGTGTTAGGGCGAAACGAGAAGGCACCAACTAAAACTATGTATACTGTGCCATTTATGCTTTGGCAATCGCCAACATGGGTGGCAACGCATCCTAATAACTATCAAGCTTATGTAGATCGAAAATTTAGTACTCAAGATTTGATTCATACTTGGTCTGATTTAGCAGGGTTAAGTTATAACTTATATGTTCCTGAAAAAAGTATTGTTAATCCTAATTTTCATGAATCGATTCGTTGGATTGGCGATCCTTATGACAAGAATGGTCTAATTGATTTTGATAAATTAACTAAGTAATTCCCTTAGGTTGTTGACACAAATATTTAAGGTATAATATTGTATATTTATACAGTTATATTTGAGTATTGTGAAATCCTCTATGCGAAAAATTATTCATGTCGATATGGATTGTTTTTATGCCGCCGTTGAAATGAGAGACAATCCCCGTTATCGCAATATGCCTATTGCGGTAGGGGGGGATCCTCGTAAACGTGGCGTGGTTGCGACTGCCAATTATTTAGCTCGTCAGTATGGTATACACAGTGCTATGTCAATGGCTCAAGCCATAAAACTTTGTCCTAACCTTAAAATTATAGCGGGTAGGCATGCAGTTTATAAAGAAGTCTCCAAACAGATCCACCAAATATTTAAACGATATACTGAATCTATTGAGGCTTTATCACTCGACGAAGCTTACCTTGATGTAACTGATTGCAAACTTTGTTATGGTTCAGCTACTTTAATTGCTCAAGATATCCGTCAGGCAATTTACAAGGAGCTTGAGTTAACTGCATCGGCAGGCGTTGCTCCACTTAAGTTTCTTGCCAAAATAGCCTCTGATATGAATAAACCTAATGGCCAATATGTAATAACACCAGATAACGTTGATAGTTTTATAGAGCAGCTACCGTTAAAAAAAATCCCAGGTGTGGGTAAGGTCACGGAAAAAAAATTAGCTCAATTGGGACTATTTACATGCAATGATATTGTTAATTATGATGTAACTAAATTAATTACCCAATTCGGTAAATTTGGAAGAATACTATATGAGCGATGTCAAGGTATTGATGATCGTGAAGTGTGTAATGACAGGCAACGTAAATCGGTAGGGGTAGAGCGTACTTTAACTGATGATATTCATAGTTGGGAAGAGTGTTTATTGCAGTTCGATCCATTATTTGATGAAATGGAAAAACGGTTAAGCAAAGTTCGTGCTGATTTATCGATTGCTCGGCAAGGCGTAAAATTTAAGTTTGACGATTTTCAGTTAACTACGCAAGAACATGTGTGGTCTAAATTGGATAAAGCTGATTTAATTGAGCAAGCGCATAAAGTTTGGTTAGAACGGCGTAATGGGCGTGGCGTTCGGTTAATTGGTTTTCATGTAACGTTAATCGATCCGCAAGTTGAAAAGCAGTTGATTTTTCAGTTTTAGCCCTTTTAACCATAAAAATGAGGATGCAGGCAAAGCCTTCAAACATCCTCATAACAAATGATAGCTAAGCTAATAATGATTATTTCAAACTTGCACCATTAGTACTAATGACTTCTTTGTACCATTCAAAAGAGTCTTTTTTATAGCGTTTCATACTACCGTTACCTTCATTATCACGGTCAACATAAATTACGCCATAACGTTTTTTCATTTCGCCAGTAGTGAATGATACAACATCAATAATTCCCCAAGCAGTGTAACCCATTACATCAACACCATCATAATCTATAGCGGTTTGCATGGCTTTGATATGGGCACCTAAATATTCAATACGTGGTTTATCGTGTATTTGATTACCGTTTTCGAGTTCATCAATTGCACCAAAACCATTTTCGACAATAAATAGCGGTAATTGATATCGATCATACAGACGGTTAAGTGTATAACGTAAACCTTCAGGATCAATTGGCCAACCCCAATCGCTGCTTTTTATATAAGGATTTTCAACCGCATTAGGTAGTGCACCGTTAACTATGTTGTCACGATTATCATTTTTGGCATCAGCTTTAACGACAGTAGACATATAATAGCTAAAGCCAATGTAATCAACCGTACCTTTTTTCAAATAACCTAAATCTTCTTCGGTAATATCGAGTTTATATCCTTCACGCTCAAATTCTTTTAATGCATAAGCTGGATAGTAGCCGCGAACGTGAACATCAGGGAAGAAGAATCGTTGATGCATTGCAATTTCTGATGCCATCATATCTTCAGGATTGCATGAAAATGGATAAATTGGCACATGCGATACCATACAACCAATTTGAAAATCAGGATTAATTTTTTTACCTGCTATTACTGCTTTAGCACTGGCTAACAGTTCATAATGTGCAACTTGGTACAGAACTTCTTGCGGATTTTCATCAGGTTTAACTTGTACGCCAGAGTTAGTCCAAAAGAAGATAGGATTACTAGTATCCATTTGATTATTGATTTCGTTAAATGTCATCCAGTATTTAACTTTATTTTTATAACGTTCAAAACATGCAGTAGCAAAGCGCTCAAAAAATTCAACTGTCTTACGGTTTCTAAAACCACCATAATGGCGAGCAATATGTAAAGGTATTTCAAAATGCGATAAGGTAATGACAGGCTCAATTCCATTAGCAATTAATTCATCAAAAACATCATCATAAAAGCGAAGACCTTCTTCATTTGGTTCAAGCTCATCACCCTTTGGAAAAATTCGAGTCCACGCGATCGAGGTGCGTAGACATTTAAGACCTAATTCGGCAAAAAGCTTGATATCGTCTTTATAATGATGATAAAAATCAATTGCAGTATGATTTGGATAAAATTTACCTGCTTCGATATTTTGAGTGATTTGTCTTGCAACGCCATGAGCACCTGCGGTCATAACATCAACAACACTTGGGCCTTTACCGCCTTCATTCCAACCGCCTTCAAATTGGTGAGCGGCTAAAGCACCGCCCCATAAAAATGGTTTTTTAGTCATTTTTTATTCCTTGTTATTGCTTAATGTTAAATATGATATCATCAACTGTTACTTGTGTTTTATCGGTTAATGAAATTTGTTGATACTGATCGGTATTAACAATAATAATTGGGGTAATTAATGGATAACCTGCTTGCTTAATTGCCTCAGGATTGAAGCTGATTAGCAAATCACCTTTTTTTATTTTTTGATGTAATTCAACATGATATTCAAACTCATTGTTAGTTAAATTAACTGTATCAATACCCACGTGAATTAACAATTCGACGCCATTATCTAATGTTAACCCAATGGCATGTTTAGAATTTTCAAATACTGCAGTTACCTCGCCATCAAAAGGTGCATAAACGTGATTATCAGTAGGTTCAATTGCAATCCCTTCTCCCATGAGTTTTTGTGAAAAAGCAGGATCGGGCACTTCGCTTAGTGGTAAAGCATGACCTGTCATCGGGCTTGTGATGTCAACTTCATCAAGAAGAATCTTAGGATTATCATCTTCAATATTGATATTTTCTTGACTATTAACTGTATCTTGTATGGTTTCGCCAGTTCCCAAAATTTGGATCAAAACTACTGGTCCTAAAAGAGCAATAAGTGCACCAATCAAGACGCCAATAAATGAACCAGGATTATTTGGGCTAATTGCATTAACGATGGTTAGTGGACCTGGTAAACCAGCGTAAGCAACATAGTGAGGAGCAAAAAATCCTGCCACAATACCACCACAAGATGCAGAAATACAGCCATAAATAAATGGTTTTTTAAAGCGTAAGTTAACACCATAAATAGCAGGTTCGGTTATACCAAATAAGCCAGTGATAAAAGCAGATAATGAAATACCTTTCATCTCTTGGGTTTTGGTTTTTAAATAAAAACCTAATGCTGCACCGACTTGACCAATAACGGCAATGGTTTGGAAAGCTTGGAAAGAATCTTGACCATACTGCTTAAAGTTTTCGACGATAACAGGTGTGATCCCCCAATGTACACCAAAAATAACAAAGACTTGCCAAACAGCACCTATGATTCCGCCTGCAACTGAAGGCGCTAGGCTAACAAACCAATTATAGCCGTTGGCAATGTATTGTGCACCATTTGCGGTTAATGGACCAACAACAAGTAATGTTAAAGGTACCATAATGACAAGGCTAAATAATGGCAATAAAACGGGTTTTATAATGCTATGCAGTCTAGGCTCTAAGAATCGTTCTAAATAAGAAAGTAACCAAACTAAAAAGAGTGGTGGTAAAACGGTTGAAGCATAAGTGGTTTGTGATAGCGCAATACCAAATAGATCAATTTCTTGTCCTTCACTAATTAGTTTTGCAAACTCTGTCCATGTCGGTGATAACAGCGCAGCACAACAAGCAACAGCGATATATAAGTTACAACGAAAATGCTGAGAAGCTGTAATGGCAATAAAGATAGGTAAAAAGAAAAAAGGTGCCCAAGAGATGAAATTGAATACCTCAA
The DNA here is from genome assembly GCF_046635605.1 of Gilliamella sp. BG3. Classification (NCBI taxonomy): domain Bacteria; kingdom Pseudomonadati; phylum Pseudomonadota; class Gammaproteobacteria; order Orbales; family Orbaceae; genus Gilliamella; species Gilliamella sp. BG3. Next base: position 10,554 of record NZ_JBIDFE010000011.1, on the reverse strand, counting down.
AAGTCCCCGTTTTTTCTAGCTCAGGGCAGGCTAATTTAAGTAAAATCAAGATACCTTGCAAAATTCCTGATGCGGCTAAAATATAGACAAACGGGGCGAATACAGCCGACATTGTCGCAATGATGCGATTTAATATGTTGTTATCATTTCCTGCTTCAATTTTGTTATCAGTATTAACTAGCTGAGTAAAAGCGTTATAGACTTTATCAACATGTGTACCAATAACCACTTGGATTTGACCGCCTTTTTCAACAACGGTAATCACACCCGGCAATTTAGCAATGTTTTCTTTTGCATGATCTGGTGTGTGTTGGGTAACAAGGCGAAGGCGTGTTGCACAGCGAGAAACGGTAACAATATTCTTCTCACCACCTAACTCATTTAAAATATCAACAGCTAGCTTGTTATAATCTCTAATTTTTGATGACATCCATAAACTCCTTAAAAGCAATTCAGTAAGATTATTTTATAGACTATTTCAAAATTGTTAATTAACAATTATATTGTTTGTGATCTAGATCGAGTTTTTATATTATTTAATTTAAAACTAAAAATAAGCTGTATAAAATACTACTTCAATTATTGATTAAATTAATAACATAAACAAATGGTTAAATATCAAGAAGTTGCAAAAAAAATCAAACAGATGATTTATCAAAAACAACTGTCCAAAGGCACTCAGCTTGCTAATATTGACGGGTTAATTAATCAATATCAGGTCAGTCGTAGTACAATTGTTAAAGCGCTTAATTGTCTTGAGCGGCAGGGCGTTATTTATCAAGTGCAAGGTAGTGGTATTTTTGTTCGTGAACGTAAAAAAAGAGGCTATCTCAATTTTTTGCAAAGTCATGGTTTTACTGTCGATCTAGAAGATGTTTATGGTTCTTCGACAGTACTTAATGTTGATATCATCAAGCCCAGTGCAAAAGTTAAAGAAAATCTACAATGCGATGATAACGAAGAAGTCTATTTTGTTAAAAGATTGCGCTATGTTGAAGATAAATTATATGGCCTAGAACAGTCATATTACCGTAAAAAGTTAATTTGTTATTTAAATAAAGAAATTGTTGAAAACTCAATTTTTAGTTACATTCAAGATAATTATAATATTAATATTGGCTTTTCTGATAAATATTTTCAAGTCATCAAACTTGATGCCGAAACCGCTCAATATCTTGGCTTACAAGCAGGTGAACCAGCTCTTTGTGTGGAAGAGGTATTTTATACCACAGCTGGCGAACCTTTTGACTTTTCAACCATTATTTACCACTACGAAAATGCAAGATTTTGTATACAAAATCACTCAAAGTAAGTTTGAATGATGAATTATTAGGAAGATGAATAAGAAATCGATCATTCATCTTCCTTTAATTATTAGCAAATTTAACTGTTAACAATTAAATTTCACCACCAACACCCTTAAACTTTTCAACCAATGCGGCGATCTTTTCAAAGACTCGGTTCTTTTTAATTAAATATTGGGGATTGAGTGGACTCATTTTTGGTAAAATCTCGTTCAACTCTGTGCCGTTTTCGGTTGCATATTTTCGCTTTAATGATGATGCAATATAGCGTTTTGTTGCCGCTTCATTTAAATTTTCATCTTCAATTAAGGAATTAAGCTCTACCTGTAACTCTTGCTGTGCATACAAGAAAAACGTATCAATAATCGAGGCTTTATCTGGAATAGCATCAAGATCAGTTTGTTTTATAAACTCAACAACTAGTTCTTCTTTAGCTCGATTTTCTAAGCTTGATCGAATTAATCGCTTAGCATCTTCGACAATGTCCTGTTTGGTTTTTTCTTGTTTATTTTGTTCATAAATTAACTCAAGAATATAATCCAGATTGATCTCTTGCGATTTTAATAGATCAATTTCGAAAACCACATCATCCCAGTCAAATCTTTGCTGATCTTGTTGATTGGCTTCTTTTTCTCGGCGTAGCCAATCACGAATATCATTATAAGTTGAACGATAATTTTGAATTGTGCGGTCAGTCGGTAGTTTAACGGCTTGCATTTTTTGCAGATCTTCATCAGTCACATAATGCTTATTTTTAAACGCTAAAACTGCTTGCGCATCTGTTATATCTAATTGTTGGAAATCCTTTAATGCAACAAATTCATCATAATTTTGTAATATATTGTCAGCACGTAAGTACTCACCAAATAATTTAACAAACTCTTTTTTATCTTTTTCTTTGATAATTTCATCAGGGCGTGGGAACTTTTCTTGTAACTCGGCAACGATGGCTAGATAGCCATTGTGGAAATTACCTGAATCTTTATCAGTAAACCCTTCCATGTATTCCTTAAAGCTTTTTTCTAACACTACTTCATGAGTATTACTTTTACCAAATGTTATTATTGCATCAATGGTCGCTTGTTCTAAATCACGAAACGCCACAATATTACCAAAGGTTTTGGTGGCATTATAGATACGATTGGTGCGTGAAAAGGCTTGAATTAACCCATGATACCGCAGGTTTTTGTCGACAAATAGGGTATTAAGTGTTGGAGCATCAAAGCCAGTTAGGAACATGCCAACGACAATTAATAGATCGACTTCTTGATTTTTTACTTTTAAAGACAAATCGCGATAATAGTTTTGAAATTGATCGCTACTGACATCAAAGTTAGTTTTAAACATCTGATTATAATCTGATATCGCAGAAGCTAAAAACTCTTTAGCACTTTGATTTAAGGCATCTATTTCAAAACTTTCATCGGCAAAATTACCTTGCGCATCTTGTTCTTCATTAGCAGAATAAGAAAATATCGTGGCTATTTTTAACGGTTGATTTGCACCTTCTTGTAATTTTTTGAATGACTCATAATAGAGTTTAGCCGCATCGACACTACTCACTGCAAACATGGCATTGAACCCTTTACTTTTGCCCATTAATCGGTGGGTTTTTTGTTTAAAATTATTCAGAATATATTGTGTGATTTGCTCAATACGGTTTGGGTGGAGCAATGCTTTTTTATTTTCAGCAGCGCTGAGTTTTTCGAGATTTTGTTCTTGCTCTATCGATTTAAAATTAGGACGCACATCATTATAGTCAACTTTAAATTTTAGTACCTTTTCGTCACGAATTGCATCGGTTAATACATAAGCGTGCAGTTCACGACCAAAAACATCCGCTGTGGTTTGCGTTCCGATTGCGTTAGTATGCATAATCGGCGTACCAGTAAAACCAAATTGGTAATATTTTTTAAATTTACGCTTTAAGTTTTTTTGAGCTTCGCCAAACTGGGAGCGGTGCGCTTCGTCAAAAATAAATACAACGTGCTTATCATAGATCGCTAAGTTATCGTCGCTTTTGATCAAGTTATTAAGTTTTTGAATGGTAGTAACAATAATTTTATTATCGGTTTTCTCAATATTGCGCTTAAGCCCTGCGGTACTATTTGAGCCATTCACACTATCTTTTGAAAATTTTTGATACTCTTTCATGGTTTGATAATCCAGATCTTTACGATCCACCACAAAAAAAACTTTATCTATAAATTCAAGTTCAGTGGCTAAACGAGCTGCTTTAAAACTGGTTAATGTTTTACCAGAACCTGTTGTGTGCCAAATAAAACCACCACTTTGTAAGCTACTCCACTTTTTGGCATGATAAGCGCTAATGATTTTCCATAATATACGCTCGGTGGCGGCGATTTGGTAAGGGCGCATAATTAACAATGTGTCATTTACATCGAGCACCGAATAAGTCAATAACACATTTAACAGCGTTCGGCTGGCAAAAAAGGTTGCGGTAAAGTCTTTTAGATCTTTTATCGGCTCGTTTTTAACATTCGCCCAATTCATTGTAAAATCAAAGCTATTTTTGTCACGTTTAGTCGTGTTAGCAAAATAACGTGTATCGGTACCATTTGATATAACAAACAGTTGTAAATATTTAAATAGTGAATTGTCTTGATTAAAGCTCTCTTTACTATAGCGATGCACTTGATTAAAGGCTTCACGAATAGCAATACCACGTTTTTTTAGTTCAACTTGAACAAGCGGCAAGCCATTAACTAAAATCGTCACATCATAACGATTTGCATAATTACCTGTTTGCTGAAATTGATGGATAACTTGTAATTTATTATTAGTAACCTCTTTTTTATCTAACAACTTGATATTTTGAATATGGCCGTCATCAAAAACAAAATCGTAAATATGATCGTGGTGGATTTTGCGACTTTTATCGATCATCGATTCATTGGGTTTATCCAAATACTCTAATACAAAACGTTGCCATTCATCATCCGTAAATTGCATTTTGTTTAGTGTTTGCAACTGCTCACGAATATTGGCTAATAACTTTTCATGTGTATTTAAATTCGGTAAGTATTCATAACCTTGTCGAGCTAAATCATGAATAAATTCATTTTCTAAATCCGTTTCAGTCTGATAAACAGCAGCCGATTCTTCAAGTTTGTTGTAGTTATCTAAAATAATATAGCTATTGGTTTCGGCAATTGGTTTTGTATAAGTCGTCATAGTCTATTCCAGCTATTTAAAATTATAATTTTCGAGCAAATGATTAAGTAAAAAGGCAACAATCTGCTTTTCAGGCTCGGAAGGTTCAGGGGGCATTTCATTGGATAATTTTGAATGACTTGTAAAATTGATAATTCGTGTTAAATAGGCCTGCTTATTGTCAGGCAATAATTCTGACCATTGCTGATAGCCTAAAAAACAGGCGGTTTTTTCATATAAGTTACGTAAAAGGGTAAAATGATATTTTTCAATTTTTTTTTCGTTAATGGCTTGTTGTAAAATATCTTTTAAATAAAGATGATAAGAAAAACAGTGATTTGAATCGCCTTTTTTCTCTTCTAATGCAAATTCACCGTCTTCAAATCGTCTTAAAATATAGCCATTTTTTAAACCTAACTCATTATAAAGTACATTATAAAACAGTGGATTATGGGTCGTAATAATAAATTTAATTTTAGATTCACTAGATTTAATTAATTGGGCAATATCTACCGCCAATTGGATAAGATGATTCTCGTCCAACGAACTGACGGGATCATCAATAAAAATATAGCGTAAATGGTCAAATTCATTCGTCGAGCGTTCGCTTTTGTCAGTAATATTGCGCTCTGCAATAACTAAGTTAATCAGTGTAAAAAAAAGACTCCAAATTAAATTGTTTTCCTCGCCTTTAGAGATTTTAATATTATCAATACGCTGATCATTATCGCCTGCTAGCGAAAAACTAATAGCAGAAAAATCCTCATTGAAATGTGGCAGTAATCTTTGATGGGTATAGGATTGAAAGTAACGAACAATATTTTGGTCTTGTCCTTGGTCTTTCAAAATCCAGTCAGTAAATGAGTTAGGTTTTATGGTTAATTGATGTTCACCCTCTTGGTGTTTATCATTATCCCAAGCAAATAAATCCTCAGTAAAGGCGTTATAGTACAGGATATTGTGCCTTGTTAAGGCTGCATTATTTTCTTTATCGTCTTTATGCTGCGATATAATTAAATTTTTAAATATTTGAGATAAACGTGTTTTACCCGTACCGTTAAAAGCATAGATTAATTGGGTTTTTTTATCATTTTTATCCAGCTTTTCAGCAATATTCCTTAATGTGGTATTCATCTTTTTATAACTCTATCTTATTATTCTTGCACTTTCGGAAAGTCTAATAACAAATTCCGATAATACTCATATTGTTTTTGACGTAATGCAATCTCGCGCGGTAAACCCTCTGTAATGGAATTTGTTAGCGCATCGAATTTGTCTAGGATTTCGACAATACGGGCTTGTTCCTTGAGTGGGGGAATGGGAAATTTAAATTTTTTAAAGCCATTCATATCTACGGAAGAAAAATTTGATACTGTAGTATTTTTTTTACACCAATTACATAAAATAAAACAATAATAAAAAATAAATCTGATATCAAAATGATCTTGATATTCTTCCTTTAAACTTATATTTGTAAATCTTTGATTTGATAAATAAGGAACGGTAACTAAAGCATGCTCACCTATAGTTGCTGATGTAGAAATAATAATTGAATTCTCAGAAAATAACTTTCCACCTTTTACAGCTATTTTATTGATTTTTTGTAACGCATCATTTAAAACTCGCCCATTTTCCCGAATATCTTCCATCCTAAACCAAGGAATATCACCATTTTCCCAAAATTTAGATTCTGATTTGCTTGGTGTGTATCCATTTTTTAAATAGAAAATCTCCTCTACAGTCTTCCACTCAACCTCATCCTCTTTAAAGGTCAACAATTTATCTCGATAATAGTTGTATTGTTTTTTCCGTGCAGTAAGCTCTGCTGTGAGCTCTGCTGTGAGCTCTGCTGTGAGAGCTGTGAATGTGTCTAAAATACGGGCTATTTCGGTTTGAACGTGAAGCGGAGGAATAGGAATAGACGTTTCTTTTGCATTAGACCAATGTCTTTTATATGAAAGCTCTTTATGATAAAAATTCTTAAATGCATAATAAATATATTTTGTATTATCATTTTTAGTTTTAAGAATTTTTATTCCATCAGCACCTTGAATGAAAGAAAAATCGACATATTTTATGTGTTCTGAATGATCACCAAAAATGATATATTCTCCCGATTCAATAGGTTGAATATTCTCATTACTATAACCAGCAATAAATTGTTCACCTTGGTCAATAATAGGAATTTTTCCTGATTTGCTGTATCTATCTTTTTTTACTTTTGATTGTGCTGTTAGTATAGTAGTAACTTCCCCCAGCGTCTTCCACTCAACCTCAACACCTTTTAATAACTCAGTTATATTATTACGTTTAATCATCCCTCAATCTCCGCCACAATTGCGTCAATTTGGGATCGTAAGCTTTCAATTTTTGCTACGGTATCTTTTATTTCGGCATTAAGCTGTGTAATATCAATCACTTCACGGGTATCTTCGGCTTCAACATACGAACTGACTGATAGATTATAGTCATTTTGCGCAATGGTTTGATTATCGACCGATTTAGCAAAATATTCGATATCTTGCTTGCTAGCAAATACTTGCATAATTTCTTGAATATGTTCATCAGTGAGCACATTATTATTGGTCTCTTTTTTAAACAGTTTGCTAGCATCAATAAATTGTGTTGTTTTGACGGTTTTATTTTTGGCAAGCACCAAAATATTAACCGCAATCGATGTGCCATAAAATAAGTTTGGTGCGAGCGAGATTACGGTTTCAACAAAATCATTATCGACCAAATAATTACGAATTTTTTGTTCCGCACCACCACGATAAAATATCCCCGGAAAGGTAACAATTGCCGCTCGCCCTCGCTCGGACAAATAACTTAGTGCATGCATAATAAAGGCAAAATCGGCTTTCGATTTTGGTGCTAGTACGCCAGCAGGCGCATATCGGTCATCATTGATTAAGGTTGGATCATCACTGCCAATCCATTTAATTGAATAGGGTGGATTAGAAACGATTGCATCAAATAGCTTTTCGTCGCCAAATTTTGGATTAAGTAGCGTGTCCCCTAAAGCAATTTCAAATTTATCATAGTTGATATTGTGTAAAAACATATTCATTCGAGCAAGGTTATAGGTAGTATGATTGATTTCTTGACCGAAGAACCCATCCTCAATAATATGTTCGTCAAACTGTTTTTTCGCTTGTAACAATAAAGAGCCTGATCCTGCTGCTGGATCATAGATCTTATTGACCTTTTTTTGATTATGTAAGGCTAATTGCGAGATCAGCTTGGACACATTCGGCGGCGTAAAAAATTCACCACCTGATTTACCAGCATTCGAGGCATAATTAGAAATCAAATACTCATAAGCATCGCCAAACAGATCGATTTGATTGTCTGCAAAATCACCAAAATCCAGTTCGGCCACACCATTAAGTACTGCCGCTAACCGTTTGTTTTTATCGGCAACTGTATTACCTAATCGGTTACTGGTAGTATCAAAATCGGCAAATAATCCTTTAATATCGCTTTCTGAAGGGTAACCAATGGCTGAGCTTTCAATCGCATTAAAAATATTTGCCAAGTCAGTATTTAAACTTGGATTGGTATTAGCTTCAGCTACAATTTTACAAAATAATTGGCTAGGATAAATAAAATAGCCTTTGGTTTTTATTGCGTCTTTTTTAACTTCATCGTTAATGACATCGTCGGATAATGTGCTGTAATCGATACTCTCATCGCCACCTTCAATATAATTGGCAAAATTCTCACTAATAAAGCGATAAAACAAAGAACCAAGTACATATTGTTTAAAATCCCAACCATCGACAGCACCACGGACTTCGTCGGCAATTTTCCAAATTTGTCGTTGTAGTTGATCGCGTTGTTGTGTTTCGGTAATTGATTTAGCGTTACTAGATGTCATATTTTTCAAAATTCCTAAATAAAAAATAGGTGCTGCCTAATTAGAAAGTAACTAATTTTTATTTTCATATTAGTCATTTTATAGCTACCTGTTATAGGTGCTATAGCATAGCTGATTTGTTGTTATTTTTCCATCTGGGGTGTTTATTAAAAACTCAGCCAATGGGTATTTTGAACTTTAAGGTTGGGAAATCTTAAAAAATAACAAAGCAACAAAATCTAAAAACAAAACCCTTTTTTTAGCTATATTTTAAAAGTTAATAAAATCAATAAATTAAATTTATCTCTAAAAAAAGGGTTTTTAAAACCTAAATACCTATTTGCCTTTTTACATACTATATTGATAGTATATTAGCTTCTAGTTCACTGCCGTGTAGGCAGTTTAGAAATATGCTTGGGTGTGGGAGGGTGCTTATCTCGAGTTCACTGCCGTGTAGGCAGTTTAGAAAACACTATTAACAATAAACATGAATGTAGTTTGGTTCACTGCCGTGTAGGCAGTTTAGAAATCACCGCAAGAAATTGCATGATTAAGTATTTGGTTCACTGCCGTGTAGGCAGTTTAGAAATTTGTCGACGAATCTCATAATCATCACGAGCTGTTCACTGCCGTGTAGGCAGTTTAGAAAGCTTGAAGAATTACAATTGCCTGTTGACGAACGTTCACTGCCGTGTAGGCAGTTTAGAAAGCGAATAAATGCTGCAAACGCCTGATCAGAGAGTTCACTGCCGTGTAGGCAGTTTAGAAATTTCGAAGATTAAATTATAAACAATGCTTTCAGTTCACTGCCGTGTAGGCAGTTTAGAAACTTGCAAATCAGCATCTTGCAAGTTAGCATCCGTTCACTGCCGTGTAGGCAGTTTAGAAAGTGCGTTAAACCATTCATCCGTTCGCTGTTCCGTTCACTGCCGTGTAGGCAGTTTAGAAAGTTGCCCGTCACTAATATTGGCTCGGAGGGTGGTTCACTGCCGTGTAGGCAGTTTAGAAATCCATGCTTCCCGATGATATACCGATCGGCGTGTTCACTGCCGTGTAGGCAGTTTAGAAAATAACAGACCTAAGTGATTTTGACAGTAGGGCGTTCACTGCCGTGTAGGCAGTTTAGAAATGTTCGATTAAGCAAGCGACTTGATTCTAAATGTTCACTGCCGTGTAGGCAGTTTAGAAAAAAATGTCAAATTACAAGACGTCCCCTCTTTTGTTCACTGCCGTGTAGGCAGTTTAGAAAAAATGTTGCTCCGCTTTTTTCTTTTAAAATATGTTCACTGCCGTGTAGGCAGTTTAGAAATTGAAAAAACGATGGAAGGTATAAATAAATTAGTTCACTGCCGTGTAGGCAGTTTAGAAATACTCGGTAGATTTAAATTTGACAAAAATTATGTTCACTGCCGTGTAGGCAGTTTAGAAAATATATAGACGTTTGGACGTACAAACCCGTTCGGTTCACTGCCGTGTAGGCAGTTTAGAAATGTGAAGATAATACCAATAAGCGTTCCTATTCGTTCACTGCCGTGTAGGCAGTTTAGAAAGCCGATTCGGGTTCTGTTGCTGGTTTCAAAAAGTTCACTGCCGTGTAGGCAGTTTAGAAATACATTTTTAGGTGATTTAATCGATGAAATTAGTTCACTGCCGTGTAGGCAGTTTAGAAAAAACGTCGGCATTTTGTTGCTTCGTTGATTGTGTTCACTGCCGTGTAGGCAGTTTAGAAATAGATCGTATGGAAGTGACGTTATTAAACTTAGTTCACTGCCGTGTAGGCAGTTTAGAAACGACGGGCTAAAGGAACTACTAGCGGTTAGACGTTCACTGCCGTGTAGGCGGTATTTTGTATAAAAAATAGAAATTTCTGTATAACTGGTTGATTTTAATAAAAATAAAAAATTAAATAAAATCAATACTCTACCTAAACGATTTTATGGGCGTAATACATCCCATAACATGGTAAGGATTATATGTCCATTGGTTGTTAGGTAATTCACTAATTCCTTAGTTTAGAAATTATCACCAATATTCATTATTTTCACAAAAGTTAAGACTTACAAAACCTAACACCGTATTCTAATTAAAAAATTGCATAAAAAACTAGCCAAGTTTTTTTAAAATAGCTATACTTTAATCTCCTTAAAGGAATAGTTCATTAAACAATCAAATAAACATAAAAATTAAAATAAATCATTAATTTACTTGACAGGTGAA